>VBAU01000437.1:1082-3727 GCA_005883855.1 Bacteroidota bacterium | reverse complement strand
TCGCCCCACTTACATGAATCATACCACGGTAAACGATGCGGATACTAAAAAGCTATATGAATTGATTTGGAAAAGAACGATGGCCTGCCAGATGGCAGATGCGGAATTGGAAAGAACGATCGCAAAAATCAACATCAGCACGAACAACGAAGAATTAACGGCGCAGGGTGAAGTGCTCAAGTTTGATGGATTCTTAAAAGTTTACCGTGAAGATCGCGACGAGGATGAATTGTCTGATGAGGAAGCTGAAGGAATGCTGCCGCCACTGGTAGTTAGCCAGCCATTGCCATTGAAAGAAATGAAGGCAATTGAAAGGTTTACCCGTCCACAACCACGATACACCGAAGCTTCGCTCGTCAAAAAATTAGAAGAACTAGGAATCGGTCGTCCTTCCACTTATGCACCAACAATCTCTACCATATTAAAAAGAGGTTATGTCGAGAAGCGGGACAAAGAGAGCGTGAAGAGAGAATATCGCGTTTTTATTTTAGAAAATGATCACATCAAAAAGATCGTCGACCACGAAAACACAGGTGCAGAAAAATCAAAACTTTTTCCAACAGATCTTGGACTGGTTGTGACCGATTTTTTGAAACAATATTTTGACGACATCATGGATTATGGATTCACGGCCCGGATTGAAGAAGAATTTGACGAGGTGGCGGAGGGAAAGATGAAATGGAATCAAATGATCGATGATTTTTATAACCCATTTAAGAAGGACGTAGAGAAGACAATTGAGACAGCCGAACGAGTGAAGGGAGAAAGAGAATTGGGAACTGATCCGATAACCGGGAAGCCGGTTACTGCCCGGATGGGGCGGTTTGGCCCAATGGTGCAAATTGGTGTTGCCGACGAAAACGAAAAGCCGCACTTTGCCGCATTAAAAAAAGGACAGAGCATTGAAACCATCTCGCTCGAAGAAGCGCTCGATCTTTTCAAGCTGCCACTTACGTTGGGTGAATACGAAGGACTGGAGGTGTACGTGAATATGGGAAGGTTCGGGCCATATGTAAAGTGGGGTGAAGAATTTATTTCCCTGCCAAGAGGTGAAGATCCTTTGGAAGTGGACATGGAACGAGCCGTCGAACTTATCAATCAGAAAAAGGAAGCGGATGCACCCATTGCGATGTTCGACAGCAAGCCGGTAACAAGGGGTAAGGGAAGATTTGGCCCGTATATTAAATGGAATGACATGTTCATCAATGTGCCAAGGAGATATGATTTTGACGCGCTTACCCAGAAAGATATTAATGAACTGGTCGAGGCGAAAATAAAAAAAGAAGCCAACCGCTACATCCAACAATGGCCCGAAGAAAAAATCTCGATTGAAAATGGCCGTTGGGGACCGTTTATTCGTTTCGGTAAGAAGATGCTGAAACTTGGCAAAAAGTCCGACGACACGAAATACACTGCTGAAGAACTTGCTTCAATTTCGATGGACGACGTGAAAAAAATGATTGAGGTCCAAATGCCCAATGCTTTTATGAAAAAACCCGCGAGGAAGGCGGGTACAAAAAAAGCTACGCCGAAGAAAGCGACAAAGAAAAAGGCTAAATAAAATTTGTACTAAAATTTTTGTACATGCGTGTTGAATTCTTACTAGCCGTTGGCTTTGTATTCTTGAATTGCTCTCAGACAGTTGCACAACAAGTTCTTCCAATCCCCAAAAATATCAAAGCAGCTTACGAGAAGGGAACAAGATCTCCAGACGGAAAGCCAGGGGGAAATTATTGGCAAAATACCGCCGACTACGACCTCAAAATAAACTTTGATCCTGCCACGCGATTACTTAGTGGCACAGAGGAAATTGTTTATACCAATAATAGTCCGGATACGTTACGTCCACTTATTTTTAAGCTCTACCCTAACCTGTTTAAAAAAGGGGCGCTTCGGAATTCGCCCGTCCTCCCGGAAGATTTGATTGATGGCGTGAAAATTTCTTCCCTTGTAATTGGTAGTGAAACTATCGATTCAACAAGGATCACCATCGACGGCACCAACATGATTGTCGCCCGCCACCCGATATTTCCCAGGCAAAATGTACACTTCTCAATTCGTTGGACGTATAGATTAAACAAAACGCCTGGTCTTCGCACAGGAGAAATCGATCCAGGTACTGATTTTGTCGCCTACTTTTTTCCACGCGTTGCTGTATACGACGATCTGGATGGTTGGAATACTTATCAATATAATGGTACCCAAGAATTCTATAACGATTTCTGCCATTTCAAAGCAGCCATTACTGTTCCCAATAACCAGGCGGTGTGGGCAACAGGAACATTGCTAAACGCAAAAGACGTCTTCAATGAAAAAGTTTATCAACGCATGCAGCAGGCTGAAAAAGGCGACGACGTGATTACAATTATAGACAGTACGGAAATCGCCTCCGCTACAAATCATTCAGGAGCCACAAATACCTGGCAATTTGAAGCGAACGATGTGACCGATTTCGTATTTGCCTGCAGCGATCATTACATGTGGCAGTCCACGAGTCTTGTTGTTGACAAAACCAATGGCAGGAGGACAAGGGTGGACGCGGTATTCAATCCCAAACACAAAGATTATTTTGATGTGATACATGATGCGCGAAGAACAGTGGAAGCCATGAGCTATGATTTTCCTAAATGGCCGTATCCGTATCC
>VBAU01000437.1:441-1077 GCA_005883855.1 Bacteroidota bacterium | reverse complement strand
CCAAATGGAATACCCGATGATGGTCAATGATAATCCTTTGGCCGACCACGCCGAATCAATCGAATTAACCGATCACGAGATCTTTCACACCATGTTCCCGTTCTACATGGGTATCAACGAAACCAAATATGCCTGGATGGATGAAGGTTGGGCAACGATCGGCGAATGGCTGATTTCTCCTCTCATCGATTCAACGATCGTGGATGAATACGGCGTAGCAGCTGTAGAAAGAAATGCGGGTAACGAAACCGATCTCCCGATTACAACTCTCTCAACTGAGATCAGTAAAGCTTATTTTACGAACAGCTATCCGAAACCGGCAATGGGTTATTTATTTGTCAAGGACATGTTAGGCGATGAAGTATTCTACAAAGGGCTTCATTACTATTTTCAACAATGGCACAGCAAGCATCCCATGCCTCTTGATTTTTTTAATTGCATGAACAAAGGATCAGGTAGAGATCTCAACTGGTTTTGGAAAAAATGGTTCTATGAGGATGGCACTCCTGATCTGAGCATTTCAAAAGTTGTGCAAACTGGGAATCAAAAACAGATTGTTGTTGAGGCGGTAGGAACGAAGCCCGTACCGATTGACCTGGCCATAAATTTTTCGGACGGATCGATAAGGGAAATTCA
>VBAU01000437.1:0-359 GCA_005883855.1 Bacteroidota bacterium | reverse complement strand
ACAAGAAAAACAATATTTGGCCCGCAAAGCCTTAGCGGCAGGAAAGGGACCCTTGGGTAGCAGAGTCCCGGCTTTCAAGGGAAAATCTATTGATGCAATTGAATCGTTCCAACGTCTTTATTACTTCCAATGGTTAAGCTAATGCCCGTGATCGTTGTATCGCGATAACCATTTGCCGTCGCATTAATAAATAGATCGGTGGTTGTGCTGGTGATGCCACGTATTTTGAAAAAACCATCATCTGGCCTGGGTATCGCCACCAACGTGTCGCCGGTAAAAATTGCCGCGACAACTGCATGCGCTCTTCCCGGCAAAATCCGGCCACTCACGCTCGCCGTATGATTCGGCAACCATAGTCT
>VBAU01000089.1:1721-10791 GCA_005883855.1 Bacteroidota bacterium | reverse complement strand
GTCTATTCCATGACTTTTATTTTTTGTAACCATTTCTTTACTTCGGCTTCTGCTTCTTTTGCCCTTTCATCTTTGATTACAAAATATACTCCGTCTCTTTCCAGTCCGCCTTTAGTTTCAAAGCCTTCTAATATTTTGCTACCTGCACATAATTCTTTTACCGTTTGGAAACCACTTCCTACGCCATAACCTGCATTTGTGTTGAAGGGAATAATTGTCTTTCCGCTTAAATTATACTGATGTAAAAAACTTTTCATCGGTGGCGGCATTTGCATATCCCATGTTGGGAAACCCAAAAATACAACATCATAATTCTGCATGCTGTCAATCTTTGTTTTTAAAGGTGGTAAATAACCAGTTTCATTTTCTTTCACGACCTGTTGTACAGTTTGTTGATAATTCTCGGGATATGGCTTTTCTAATTCAATTGCTATTAATGTTCCGCCTACATTTCTCTGAATAATTTCGGCTATGGCCATTGTGTTCTTTGTTCTGGATAAATACACGATTAAAATTTTGTTCGATGTCAATGACTGAGCATTTGAGCAGCCGGATGAAATACACACGGCAGTTAAGAGTGAAACAAGAATTGGGTTTTTCATTGGTTACCTTATTAGTTATTGCTTTGGCGGTGCTTCAACATCGGAAAAGTCAAGCACCATTTTCGGCAGACGTTCTCCTTTGATTTCAATCTTCGATAATTCTGTATTGAATTGTTTTAATTCATCAGCAGTAAACCGTATATCGTCAGCACCGATGTTCTCCTGCATGTGCGCCATCTGTGTTGTCCCGGGGATAGGTACAATCCATGGTTTCTGCGCCAGCAACCATGCCAGCGATATTTGAGCTGGAGTGGCGTGCTTCCGTGCAGCCCAGCTTTTTATCAAATCCACCAGTGCCAGGTTTTGAGGTAGATTCTCCGGCGAGAACCGGGACTCTACGCCGCGAATGTCGCCGGGAGCAAACCGCGTGTTTGCATCAATGGCCCCGGTCAGAAAGCCCACGCCGAGCGGACTCCAGCAAACGAAGCCGATACCCAGATCCTGGCAGAGCGGGATAATTACATTTTCCGGTCCACGCCATAGAAGCGAATATTCATTCTGAATAGCTGTAACGGGATGGATTGCATGTGCTCGCCTTACGGTTTGTGGTCCAGGTTCGGAAAGCCCGTAATGCAACACTTTACCTTTATTAATTAGGTCTTTGATTGCTCCAACAACGTCTTCAATCGGAACATTTGGATCTACACGATGTTGATACAATAAATCAATACGGTCGGTGCGGAGGCGTTTCAGCATTCCCTCCACTACCTCCTTAATGTGTTCGGGACGGCTGTTCAAACCTGGGAGACGCTGACCTGTTTTTTGGTCAATGTTCCATCCAAACTTTGTTTCAATAACAACTTTGTTTCGAATTGGCACAAGAGCTTCTCCGAGAATGCGCTCAACCTCAAAGGGACCGTACGCCTCGGCGGCATCGAATAGGGTAACACCATGGTCGAAGGCTTTTCGAATGATATTAATCATTTCGGGGTGGGTGGGGATAGTCGTTTGATACGTACGGCTCATATTCTGCACGCCAAGCCCAATACTGGATACCTCCAATGTGCCGCCAAGTTTACGGCGTCCGTGCAAAGTTTCCGCCGACGTATTTTGAGCATCCTGCTTTTGCGCATTTGTAACAGAAGCTACTATTGAACCTCCGGCTAATGCCAGTGCTGTTTTAAAGAGTTTACGGCGATCGAAGCCAGTACCTTCATTTTTGTTGATTAAACTTTCCATGTTTGATTTGATTAAAACCGATGTTTTAGCGCTGCTGGTTATTTATTATTCATTTTAACTGCCCTAAGCAGATGTGAGAAAGTGAGTGAACCCATTTTCCATTGCCCGTTTTCTTTAATGTAGACCTCAGTCACCATAAAAGGATTGGTAACCTCGTTTCCTCCAACTGCCGCCAGCAAGTCGATGTCATTTAACAGGATGGCCGTGTTACCAATAACATTAACTAATACGGAGTAGACATCAGCTTTTTTATACCAAATACCGCCGCTCTTTATGGTGTTAAGTTCCTGGGTTTTTCCCCAGCTTCCTCCCATGTGAACAAACATGGATTTGTCATCAAACAGCATGTTTAAAGAATCTACATTTTTATCTGCCATCCAAAGCCATTTCTGTTTAGATATGTTAATGATCTCCTGTTGCTCAGGTGTATTGTTGCTTTGTGCGTACAACGATTGCACACTCATGATTAATAGAAACAATCCGACAAATGATAATTTCATAAAAGTTGTTTATTTAAAGTTTGACAATCGTGAAATTTGTTGTGAGAAGAGGTTTATTTTACGCTTTTATATTCCTCATCCGTTACTCTTTGTAGCCATATTGTTTTTCCTTTTGTTGTTGGCGTTACGGCAATGTAGGCGAAGCTGCTACCCGGCGATGCACCATGCCAGTGCGTTACACCCGGAAGGCATTTGATTACATCACCCTTATGAACAATTTGTTTCGGTTTGCCTTTTTCCTGGTAATAGCCGGAGCCTTCAGTAATAAGTAGGATTTGTCCTGCGGGATGAATATGCCAATCAAGCTTTGCACTTGGTGCATAAGTGGCAAGGGCTATACTGTTAGTAAACACACTATCACCGACACTTAATTCATTGAGCCAAATGGTTCCTGTGTGATTGTCGGTTGTTGATATTTCACCTTTTGGAAATATCGAGGCATCTTGCGCCGCTACCTCAGTAAATAAAGCAGGAGAAAATAAAATGGTAAAAAGCAATAATCGTTTCATACTTTTCTTTTTTAGGTGATGCATATTGAGCGTTTGTCACAACCCTGTCGTTTTTTCCAAAGCTTCAGGATAACGGCTGCCCTCTATTTTAATATGTGAAGAGGCTTCATCAATTTGCTTTAACTCTTCCGATGTGAATTCAATTGTTGCTGCACCAATGTTTTCTGTTAAGCGATGCAATTTTGTAGTGCCTGGAATCGGCACAATCCACGGCTTTTGTGCGAGCACCCAAGCCAAAGCAATTTGTGCAGGCGTTACATTTTTCCTTTGCGCAAACTCATTGATCAAATCCAGCAAACCTGCATTTGCTTTACGGGCTTCTTCAGTAAACCTCGGTAAAGTATTTCGGAAATCACCCTGTTTAAATTTTGTGTTTTCATCGATCTTTCCCGTAAGAAATCCTTTGCCCAAAGGACTGAACGCAACCAATCCAATTCCCAATTCTTCAATCGCCGGAATGATTTCTTTTTCATGCTGGCGAGTCCATAAAGAGTATTCACTTTGTAATGCACTAATAGGTTGCACTGCATGTGCTTTTCGAATAGTTTGTGCGCCTGCTTCTGATAAACCAAAATATTTAACCTTGCCTTCTTTAATTAAGTCCTTTACGGTTCCGGCAACATCTTCAATAGCCACATTTGGATCAACACGATGCTGATATAATAAATCAATCGCATCAACCCGTAACCTTTTGAGAGAACCTTCAACGGCTTTTTTTATTTGTTCGGGTTTACTATTTACACCCACCATTTTTCCATCTTGGATATTGAAGCCAAATTTTGTGGCAATTACCACTTTGCCTTTGTAAGGTTCAAGCGCCTCACCAACCAATTCCTCGTTGGTATAAGGTCCATACACTTCAGCAGTGTCAAAGAAATTAACACCCTGTTCTACTGCTTTGCGAATAAGATCGACGGCAAGTTCTTTTTCCGGAAATGGATAATAGGAAAAGCTCATTCCCATACAACCTAAACCGATTGCAGAAACTTCAAGCCCTTCGTTTCCTAATTTTCTTTTTTGCATGTTCGTTATTTAAAGTTTTTAGCTAATCTTTTTTTAAGCTGTTTATGTTTCAATTAGTAGCTTTCAAATTTTATTTTACTTTATAGGCGATGATACGATTGGTGCTAAACGACGGAACATAGAGGGTTTTTGTTTTGCTGCTGTAACTAATATCGTTTGACATTATCCGATTTGTACGGGTATCCAACAAAACCTGTTTTGTTCCATCAGTCTTTACGTAGTATAAAATGCCCTGGTAGTTACTAATTATAAATTCATTTTCTGCGATCATCACAATTCCGTCAAGTCCGTTTTCGAAGCCGTCCGCGATTTTTGTGATTACTTTGTTGGCATCTACTTTTTGGAAACTTGTAGAGGTCAACACATACAAGTCTGTATTTACCGTCAATAGTCCATTTGCGCCTGGCATATTTTCGAGATAAACAGCAGGCTTGTCTCCTTCAATTCTGTAGACCTTCGCCCCACGTGTGTCGGTTACATAAATAATCCCTTTTGAATCTATCGCCAGATCATTCAGCATTTGGGCGCCTTCAACCGGAATGCGTTTTACTATGGATGCCTTATCAACATCAATTACGGCAACAGCTGAGGTTTCGGCGGTATAAAGTAAACCATTGAATAAAGCTGATCCCTTGTTGGATGTAAGTCCAGTGACCCAATCATTCTTAATTACTTTTCCATCGGCGCCAATGCGCACAATTGTTCCAGCCCCCATGTTGGATACATAAAGCGAATTTGATTTTGAGTCGTAGAGCGCAGATTCCGGATTCCGTAATGTCACTGAATCTGTTTGCCATATTTTCTCCAGACTATGCTGCGCAAACAATGTTGAAGACATCAGCACTACGATACCCGGCAATAATATTTTTTTCATAGTAATTAAGTTTTACTTGTTGCGTTCAAACGAAGATATTTTTAAACACTACTTCTTGTACGTGATTCGATAGATTACTCCGGCCACATCATCGGAAACCAGCATCGAGCCGTCCGCCAGTACAAGCACGTCCACTGGACGACCCCAGGCTTTCTGGGAATTATCATCCAGCCAGCCGCTTGCGAACGTTTCATATCCGATTGCCTTATCATTTTTCATCGTAACCAGGCTCACCCTATAGCCAATTTTTTTAGTGCGATTCCAAGAGCCATGTTCGGCAATAAAGATTTGATTTCTATACTTAGCAGGAAACATTTTTGCCGTATAAAATTTGAGGCCAAGAGCAGCCACGTGTGGACCAAGGTTTATCGCTGGTGGAGTAAATTCTGAAGCATTATGCGTCCCACCAAACTTTGGATCTTTGATAGTACCGCTATGGTAATATGGATAACCGAAATTCATTCCGGCTTTGGGCGCTGTATTCAATTCGTCAAACGGAACATCATCACCCATATCATCTCTGCCATTATCAGTAAACCATAACGCATGGGTTGTCGGATGCCAGGTGAACCCAACTGTATTGCGTATACCACTTGCAAATTTCTCAAATCCCGTTCCGTCATCATTCATTCTAAATAGGGATGCATACTTTTCCGTAGGCTCACCAATGTTGAATGGAGCACCAACCGGGACATATAGTTTGCCGTCAGGACCAAAGGCAATGTATTTCCAACCGTGGGGCCAGTCCGCTGGAAACTTATCATAGATCACATCACCCTTACCGGGATTAGCAATATTCTTTTCGATATTGGAAAATTTGGTGACCTTACTGATCTCCGCAATATATAATGCGCCTTTTTTGACGGCCACGCCATTAGGATTATTAAGGCCCGACGCAATCGTCCACTTCTTGTCTGCAACATGATCACCGTCTGTATCTTTTACTGCATAAACCTTACCGGCTCTTTGAGTTCCTACAAAGAGCGTCCCAGAAGGCGATATTACCATGGATCTGGCACCTTCAACTTCAGCATACACACTGATCGAAAACCCTGGAGGTAGTTTAATTTTCTCCAAGGGAAGGGCATCGCTTTTGTTAGTAATAGCAGCAACTGAACCATCGTCAGCCGGTGATCCAAGAGGCGCATCATGGTTGGTGCCGCAGAAAAAAAACAGCCCGGTCAATGTTGCAGTCAGCGGTATAACAAGCAATGATTGTTTCATAATCTTCTTTTTTATTATTTTTTGATTAAACCGCCATTTTTCTTTCACCCAACCATTTTACCATGGCAGGGTCGCGATGATCGAAGAAAAGAGTTGCATTCGTGTCCAACGTTGTGATGTTTTCCATGTCATCAGTACTTAATTCGAAGTCAAAGATGTTGAAGTTCTCTTCCATTCTTTCTTTACGAACTGATTTTGGAATGGCAACTATACCTCGCTGAATAAGCCAGCGAAGAATAACCTGAGCAATTGATTTGTTGTATTTCTTTCCTATCGAGAACAATAACTCATTATGAAAGATGTTGTTTTTTCCTTCGGCAAATGGGCCCCAGGATTCTATCTGTACATTGTTTTGCTGTAAGAATTTCTGCGTTTCAATTTGCTGGTGGAATGGATGTGTTTCAACCTGGTTAACTACCGGAATCACATTGTGATGAATAATCAAATCAATAAGCCTGTCAGGATGAAAGTTGCTTACGCCGATTGCTCTAACCCTTCCTTCTTTGTACAACTCCTGCATAGCTCTCCATTCCCCATAAACGTCTCCAAATGGTTGATGCATGAGATATAAGTCCAGGTGATCTAATTGCAATCGTTGTAATGAATTTTCAAATGCCTTTTTTGTGCCTTCATAGCCATTTGACTGTATCCAAAGTTTGGTAGTGATAAACAAATCTTCTCTTGGCACACCACTCTTTTTTATTGCTTTTCCTACGGCATCTTCATTCATGTAAGAGGCTGCGGTATCAATCAAACGATAACCTGTTGCGATGGCATCTAATACACTTCTTTCACATTCTGCCAAATCTGTCACCTGGAAAACGCCAAATCCTAAAATGGGCATTTCAATTCCGTTATTCAATTTTACTTTTCGCATTTTTTATCTTCTTTTATAATGAAAGGTCTTTGGAATAAACTTCCTAAATAGTATACAGGCTACGGATTTATCTACCAATATTGCTTATGCGAGTGAATGCATTGAACAAGTTTTCTCACTTTGCAATGCTGCACTTTCAGTGCAGATTCCGCGACGTTACGGCCTTTTCGATCACGTCCAGTCTCGCTTTTTTGGGATCGGGTTCACCCACTGCCGATCCATCGGGTCGAAACTCGAGAATCTCGTTTTTTTTGGGATCGTAAACGGGCCAATTCGGTAATCCATTTCCATTTGGATTCCCGGTTTTGGCAAAATTTGTCCAATAAGTATTCATCATGTTAGCGACCTCTTGGTCTTTAGGTGCTACCGCGGTGCCATTTCTGCTTCTAAGGTTGTTAAATACATAACCAATTTCCGATGCATGTGCCGCACCGTATCGCATCATCTGTTGCATTGAAGGTGACACGTAAGAAAAAAGATAAATGTAGGCTGGTGCACCTTTAGCGACAAAAGCCCTTGCAGTGAAACGGGCAGGCTCCGCCCATACCTTATCAGTGTTAACCATTGTAAGCATCTTAGCGAAATCAGTATTTCCAGCAGGATCGTAAACTGTTTTTGCTTCGTCCTTTAAACTACCAAACAGATTCAAAAGTTCGTCTTTAGCAAGTGCATTGACAAAACCTGCCGGAACTTCTGCACTGTTTGAGCCAATAATGAGTGGAACCTTTGGTTGCTGGCCAGCCTCGTATGCGCTCTGCGCAGTTTCTACAACCAGTTTACCGTCGAGAATAGGACCTGAGTAAGTAGGCGGACCTCCGGGGCCATTGGTTTCCTGACCTCCATCTACAATCTGTGCTACGCTCAGGGAGCGAAGCTTGGCAAGTGCGGTAGCATCCGCACTCTGAATTCCATGTTTTTTTGCGAAGTTTATTCCGATTGTTTCCGCCGAAACGGGGTAGTACGTATCGGCATTTTCTTCACGTATCGGCCTGCCGGTAAGAACACCGTCCCGACCACCGCCAGACTCGATGATTGCCTTCTGAAATAGGCCCTTTGCCAGCGGAATTGTAAGAAGTGAATGTACCGAGACGCCGCCGGCAGACTCGCCGAAAATGGTGACATTATTTGGATTGCCTCCAAATGCGGTAATGTTTTCCTTTACCCATTTAAGGGCAGCGATCTGATCCATGTATGCGTAATTACCTTTAAGGTCTTCCGGGTGCTCATGGCTGAGAGCGGGAAACGCAAAGAAACCGAGTCGTCCTAAACGATAATTGATAGTAACTAAAATAACACCTTGCTTCGTGAATGACGATCCCGTAAAATCAGGAAGTGCACCGCTACCAAACACAAAGGCGCCGCCGTGAATCCAGACCATTACAGGAAGCTTTGCATTTTTTGCAGTACCGGCAGGTAACCAAACATTCAGAAACAGGCAGTCTTCTGAGGAACTCTTGGAAATCGAATCAGTGCCGCGGGGAAAAGCTGCCTGTGCACAGTCTGCACCGAATTTTGTTGCATCACGCACTCCTTTCCAGGCAGGAAAGGGCTGAGGTGGTCGCCAGCGATATTCACCCACTGGCGGAGCAGCATACGGTATGCCTTTGAAACTGGTGACATCTCCTTCAGTAACGCCACGCACGTCGCCGGAGGTGGTATGAACCGTTGGGCCTGTGTTCGAGTCTGTTTGTTGAGCACGTAACGAATAAGTAATGAGTAATGTAAAACCGAATAGTAATTTTTTCATTATGACATCTTTTTATGTAAGTAGCATTTTATTGAGGCGAATAATTTCTTGCAATGTGTAAAGGTCTTCGCATTTAGCCGCGTGAATGGTATACAGATTACGGATTTATCTACCAATATTGCTGATTAAGGAATGCTTTGCACGCAGCGCATGAATAAAGCAGTAATTTTAAATTAGACAAAATGGATGTTATGAACAACATTAGAAGATTTGAGACAGTAGGCGACTATAACGCCTTTAACAATAATGAAACCCTGCATCCACTGGTGAGTGTGGTTGATTTGTCGAAGGCAAGTCCCCGCCAGGGTTCACAGATGTATTTCGGTTTATACACCATATTTTTAAAAGATGTGAAATGCGGAGATTTAGTGTATGGTCGGCATACCTACGACTACCAGGAGGGTACACTGGTTTTCCTTGCACCGGGACAAGTGGCAGGCTTGAATAGCAATGGAGAAACCTATCAGCCGAAAGGGTATGCGCTGGTCTTTCACCCTGATCTGATACATGGCTCTTCACTTGGACGACATATCCA
>VBAU01000089.1:0-1702 GCA_005883855.1 Bacteroidota bacterium | reverse complement strand
TACCAATCGAACGAAGCTCTTCATTTATCAGAACGCGAAAGAAAAATTGTTTTGGATTGTTTTTCAAAAATTGAATACGAACTAGAACATGCCATTGACAGCCACAGCAAAAGACTGATCGTTTCTAACATTGAACTATTCCTGAACTATTGCATCCGTTTTTACGATCGTCAGTTTATTACCCGTGATAATGTCCATAAAGGCATTTTGGAACAGTTTGAACATTTGTTGAACGAGTATTTTCAGTCAGATAAACCGCAAACAATTGGTTTGCCTTCTGTAGCCTACTGTGCGAGTGAATTGAATTTATCCGCGGGGTATTTTGGTGACCTGATAAAAAAAGAAACAGGAAAAACAGCGCAAGAGTATATACAAACGAAAGTGATTGATGTAGCGAAAGAAAAAATATTTGACCACAGCAAATCGGTTAGTCAGATTGCTTATGAATTAGGGTTTAAGTATCCCCAGCATTTTACCCGTCTGTTTAAACAATGGGTTGGTCAGTCGCCGAATGAGTACAGGACGCTGAACTAAAGGATGATTCTATATTTGAATTAATGATAGGGTAGGGCTGCTTACAAATCGTTTCTAGCCGTCTTTCAATCGCCAGTTGCACCAATACAAAGCAGAATCTTTTGCGCCGTGGTTATAATTTATTGTACACCACTACCATCACCCAATCAGTATTATTCTCCTCATTGTGGAGGGCATAGGATACAATTTTATTGGTTGAGCAGAATAACAGATGCGATTGGCGATTTTAATTAGGTATCATCAATACCTTTCCAGTACTATGTCTACCCTCCATAAAATCATGAGCCTTTTTACCTTCGGATAATTTGAAAACAGTTGGTGCTGAAATTTTAATTTTTCCATCAATGATCCAGTCAAAAAATATTTTTGCCCTTTTTAACCTTTCTTCCCTTGAGGTAAGATAGTTCCATAAATCGCCACCAATAATTGTTTTAGAATGTGCGATAATCCATAATGGATTCCCCAGTTCTAATTTCCCACCAGCCATACCAAAGAAAACTACCTGTCCTAATATTTTTGTTACTGCGAGACTGGATGCCATTGTAGTTCCAATACTTTCAAATACTACGTCAACGCCACCAGGACACATCTCCAAAACTATAGTTTCCCAGCCCTCGCTATATAAAAAAACGGCGTCTGCACCTAAAGAAACTGCAATTTGTTTTTTGCTTTCAGAAGAAGTTAGGCCAATCACTTTTGCGCCTAATATTTTACACACTTGTATAAGCAATTGACCCACGCCTCCCGCTGCTGCGTGAACGAGTACCGTTTCGCCATTTTTTATTTTATGGCTATCGGATGTTAAGAAATGAGCCGTTAATCCTTGTAGCATTATTGAAGCAGCAGTTTCAAAACTTATTTCTCATTAGGCAAAGGAATTAAATTGTCAAAGGGGGCAGCAACTAAATCTGCATTTGCAAAAGGAACATCTGCAAAAGCAACTCTATCGCCTATTCTAAATTCCGCATGACCATTATTTTCCTTAACAATGCCTGCACCTTCAAAACCATTGATGTAAGGAGGGCTTCCTCTCATAGGGTAAACTCCGTTTCTTCTCATCAAATCAGCAAAATTTAATCCAATGGCTTTCATTTCCACTAATATCTCATTGCTTTGCAAAACAGGATCGTTTACTTCCTGGTATTTAAGTACATCAGAACTTCCAAAC
>VBAU01000483.1 GCA_005883855.1 Bacteroidota bacterium | reverse complement strand
TTTTGTTTTTTAATGAACGGTTCGATGCGAATGGCGTCACTTAAGTTTTCGCTGCATTCAAAAGAAGCTCTTAAAGCCCAGGGCCGATGCTTGGAGGTAAAAGTGTTGATGGGTTTGGAATTGTGTTGTTGTAGCCGTCTTATTGGATCATCCGAATAGCCTACATAAAATAAGTCGGAGGTTTCTGAATAGAGTATGTAGATGTAGTACATAAAAAGAGCCGACGAATGTCGGCCTTGCTCCTGCTGCTGGACTTGAACCAGCGACCCTCTGATTAACAGTCAGATGCTCTAACCAACTGAGCTAAGCAGGAATTTTTCCGCTTTGGGGCAGCAAAAATAGGAATTTTCTTCTTCGGGAGGAGCCGGTATTTAAAATTTATTCAAATGCTTCCAAGGTCATTCCGATATAAATGCCGTCGGTTCTTAACTCAATTGGCCAATGCCTTAAGTAATATCCTTCACCACTTACATTTCTGCCGTTTTTCATGTCAAATTTATATTGGTGCATTGGGCAAACCAGGTTGCCTGATTTATCTATCTCCGCTGCATCGAGAAATCCTCCGGCATGTGGGCACTGGTACGCAAAAGCAAATACCTGTCCTCGAAATTTTCCAATGCAAATTTTCTTTCCTGCCACTTCCACACAAGCAATATTGTTCGGGGCGAATTGAATCTCACCAATCCGCTCAGCTATCTTGTGCCAGGTAAGTTTTTCTGATTCACTCATCAATATTAGAAATGGACTTCTCTGTAAGGGTATCTTATTTTGTAAAGGGCTCTTACTTTATCCAGAATTTTTTTGCGAAGTTTATCGAGATTACGTTTTTCAGTAGCGGAAATAAAAACAGCGTTGCCCAGCGTTTCCCTTTGCCACCGCTCCTCGAGGTCATTTAATATCTCTTTTTTTGTACTTTCTTCCAGCCATTTGTCAAAGGTCTTTTCTTCGTACAAATCCATTTTATTGAAAATGGTGACTACGGGCTTATCAAATGCATTTAAATCCTGTAGTGTTTTGTTTACTACACCGATCTGCTCCTCGTAAGCAGGGTGTGATATGTCTACAACATGCAAGAGAATGTCCGCTTCCCGAACTTCATCAAGTGTGCTCTTAAAACTCTCAACTAAATGATGCGGCAGTTTTCTAATAAACCCTACCGTGTCGCTTAATAAAAAAGGTGTGTTTTCAAATACTACCTTGCTGGTAGTAGTATCGAGCGTGGCAAACAATTTATTCTCCGCAAAAACATGTCGCTTACTCAGAACATTCATCAATGTTGATTTTCCAACATTGGTATAACCTACAAGGGCCACCCGAATGAATTCTCCCCGTTCCTTACGTTGCGTGAGTGATTGCTTATCAATCTCACCCAGCCTTTTTCTCAGTAAAGAAATTTTATCTCTTACAATACGGCGGTCGGTTTCAATTTCTGTTTCACCAGGCCCCCTTGTTCCAATGCCACCTCCCAAACGTTCAAGGTGTTTCCACATGCCACGCAGCCTGGGCAACAAATATTGGTATTGTGCCAATTCAACCTGGGCCTTGGCTTGGGCGGTTTTCGCCCGGCGGGCAAAGATGTCAAGGATTAGGTCAGACCTGTCAATGGTCTTTATCTCCAGCGCTTTTTCAATATTGGTGATTTGGGAGCCGTTCAATTCGTCATCGAAAATGGCAATTCGAATGTTTCTTCCCTGTATGTAGTTCCTTATCTCTTCAAGTTTTCCTTTGCCGATAAATGTTCTGCTGTCAGGACGGAGAAGTTTTTGTGTGAATCGTTTTACAGCCCTGGCGCCGGCGGTCTCTGCAAGAAAGGCAAGTTCGTCCAGATATTCATGTAGTTGTTGTTCTGTCTGATCTTTATGAACAAGGCCTACCAGGATCGCTCTTTCTTCTTTATTAATGGTTTTCTTCTTATCTAACACTGAATGAAATTGAACAAGAATATTTATGCGAAAATAAATTAGATTCCATGGATTTTATATTCTGAAGGTGGGCGAATGGACTAAAGCCCGCTTAATGTGAGTCCGATTGCGTAGGGTTGTATGTTGGGCCCAAGCCCTTCTTTGAATAAGGAATTAAACTGGTAAGTACCAAAGACACTAAATACACCATACCCGACCCTTGCCGTTCCAACGAATCGGCTCGAGTTGTAGACACGCTTGCTGGCTTGTTTTTCGATGTATTCGATAAGTGTGGCGCCCTGAGCGGTTTGAAGATTTTTTTGGTTTAGGCGGGCGTCCACAAGGAGTCCCACCTTTACGCCTAACGCGACCTTAAAAGTCTTATTCGGCGTCTCGGGATTTGAACTGTACCGCAACTCGAGCGGGGCCTCAACATATGCTGTGGTTAGTTTGTTCTTCTTGAAATGATTCGTATCCGACTGATCAACGAATCGCAAGGTGGGAGTAGGATCTTTAATACCGACGTACGTCTTGTCAAAATACATGTTATCCGATGCCATGCCAGCACCAATGCCGACACTCATTCTTTGATTCGATCTGAATGGGAAGTCAAACATGAAGTACAGATTGATGGTCGTGGGAAACCCTTTAGTATGTATTGTATCGGGAACATTGGCCCAGCTCAGGTAACCAATTTGAAAAAGAAAATGGTCGTTTGCCCGATTCTTTAAATTGAACTTCTTTTTTGAATCTGTTTTGGGCTGTTCCTGCGCTAAAATCGACATTCCAATAACAGTGGAAAGAACAACAAAAAGAATTTTCTTCATAAGTTTTTATGTGAGGGACAAATGTATTTTCATCCCGGTTAATAAAAGGTTAAAGAACCCTACAAAAAATGCGCTGTGGACCCTGTTGGGATCGAACCAACGACCCCCTGATTATGAGTCAGGTGCTCTAACCGTCTGAGCTAAGGGTCCTGTGCCTTCGCACTTCGAGCGGCAAAAATAGAAAAATTTAAAAAGAGAGATTTGAATTATTTGATCTCCTCAAAATCTATGTATTCTCCCACTTTTTCTTTTGAAGGGTCGTTGTTCGGTGGCGTCTTTTGGGCAGAAGAATGTTGTGTCCCATCACTCCCGGCGTTCATCCGATTATTCATTTCATGAAAACCGTTTCGCAATTTTTGAGCGGTTTTGTACAGCGGTATCAAAAAATTGAACACGAACTGGTAGACCAGGTAAATCAGGAAAATATATAGTAGAACCCTTAGCATGTTTGTGCAAGGTACAAACTATGTGCCCCGGTGCTTGAAACAATGGTTTTCTTTATCGAAATCTTAACCGGCTAAGAACCGCCG
>VBAU01000482.1 GCA_005883855.1 Bacteroidota bacterium | reverse complement strand
ATCTTCCTATCTTTCTCCCACTTGCGTTCAAAAATGTCGATGATGTGACTTTGTGAATCCTCTCGACTTTGACTGGATGAAAGCTTACGCTTCTTCTTGCCACGGTGTTTAGTGCCCATGAGGTGTGGATCAGATGGACCGAGGGTAGATGTCTCCAAATCATCCCTGGATTGAGACCGAGAAGGTGTGTGATAAGATTGAGAGCCAGAGTCTGAGTCTACGCTAAAATCGGTCGTGTGATTGATAACGATAGGTGGTTTAACCTTTGCTCGCTCGCCAAGCAAAGGGTTTAGTACATCAAAGAGTGTATGACTCAAAGAGATCTAGGATCAGACTTCAGGTATGTAGTTAGTGTATGCACTTTTCTTTTATCCAAGAACTCAGCATGCTCTTTATCATCAAGTTCAAACCAATTAGGTTGCCCTGTGGAACCTTTAATCTTGCTGCAGTTGAAACTGAAAATGAATCTAAACATGGATAAGCAATTATGACATAATTTAAGGAGAGAGAACTTGTAGGTCGTGTGCATTTCTTGTAATCGTGTTGTCGCAGACTTCAAAGAGCGTTCTTCTGAAGGTCCCGATTGATTGAAATAATCGACCATTCTTTTGTCAAGAACTGCTTTTGCTTCATGGTCTATTGTCAAAATGCATGAAATAGCCTTCTGTACGCTTCTT
>VBAU01000088.1:15454-17290 GCA_005883855.1 Bacteroidota bacterium | reverse complement strand
TGCCAATTGCCGCGATGTCTTTTGGGTCATACTTCCCTGTCGCGTTTATTTTTCTGATTGCTTCCTTGATATTCTTCCACCAGGTTTCAGGCGCTTGCTCTGCCCAGCCAATTTGCAGAGAGGTGATGCCTACTTCTTGTTCTGGATATTGGGCAGATGCAATCCATTGTTGAGTCTCAGCGTCAATGACGGATACTTTGATTGAAGAAGTTCCTAAGTCTATGCCAAGTAAAAGCATTTGATTTTTAAAGCCCTCATCCGCTAAACAGTGTTTTAGAAAAAAATTCAAATTTAGCACTGATCATTGAACATTGAAAATTGAAAAATGAACATTCAAGATTGCGACCTTCGCAAAAAAATGTTCAATCCTCAATGCTGTGTTCAACTCTCAATGTTCATGTAGCTACGCATTTGCCAGGGCTCTGTCTAAGTGCACGTATCCCCCGTCGACATGAATCAGCTGGCCCGTTGTATGACTTGACCTCGGCGATAATAAGAATACCACGGCATTAGCAATTTCTTCAGCCGTGGTCATACGGTTTTCCAGTGGAATTTTCGATTCGATCTCTTTCAATTTTTCCTTCGGGTTGGGTAAGGTTTGTATCCATTTTTCATAAAGTGGAGTAAAACACTCTGCAACGATCACGGCATTCACACGAATGCCATATTTCAGCAATTCAACGGCCCACTCTCGTGTCAGCGCGTTTCGACCACCATTGGATGCTGCGTATGCTGAAGTGTTGCCCTGCCCCGTTTCAGCGGTCTTCGAACTAATGTTGACAATTGCACCTTTCGTTTTCTTTAGTTCAGGCAGGCACAATTGGGCCATTAGATAATAATGCACAAGATTCCGGTGAATGCTCAACATAAATTTTTCGTAACTCCCACTCTCCAATCCAACGCCGTCATTTATTCCCGCGTTATTGACCAACCCATCAATGCAGCTGAACTTTTCAGTTACAGCTCCTACTGCCTTTTTGCATTCAGAAGGCTCGGTCAATTCAGCAACGACCTGCCACGCTTTACCGCCACTTGCCTCAATTTCGCCTTGTGTTTTCAAATTATCCGCCTCATTTCTTCCAACGATCACGGGAACTGCTCCTTCGGCAGCTAGCAATTTAGCAATACCCTCTCCGATGCCTTTCGCGCCACCGGTTACGATGATTACTTTGTTTTTTAATTGAAGATCCATAACTCTCTCCCTAAACAGAGTAGTCCCTAAAAGCTTTTAAAGATGCCACCAAGACGCAAAGGCGCAAAAATTTGTATTCGTGTCTTGGCATCTTTGCGGCAAAATAAAAAACTTCTGAGACATCCTTATTTTTACAAATTATAAAATTGAATTGCATTTTCTCCGAAAAACAATTGTCGCTCATTTTCTGAAAACGCAGAAAAATATTGCTCAACTACACCCAGCACATTTTCGTAAGACGCTGCCACCAGGCACACGGGCCAGTCCGAGCCGTACATGATCCGTTTTGTTCCGAATGCTTCGACAATTACATCCAGGTACGGAACAAAATCTTGTTGTTTCCAATTTTTCCAATCTGTCTCGGTAACCATTCCCGAAATTTTACACCAGACGTTTTGATGTTTTGCAACATCTCTCATTTCCTTCTTCCATAGATCAATTTCTTTGTTTTTAATCCCTGGCTTAGCGATATGGTCAATGACAAATTTTTGATTCGGGAACGCAGATACAAATTCCGGAATGTACTGAAGCTGGTCAGCAAAGATCAGGATGTCGTAGGTAAATCCAAATCTTGCCAACTTTGATATGCCGTTCATAAACGCCGATGTTAGCATTAGCCGCCTGTCTGCTTCACTCTGTAATAC
>VBAU01000088.1:5740-15430 GCA_005883855.1 Bacteroidota bacterium | reverse complement strand
TGAGCATAAGCACCTAACCTGTCTTCTACCTTTTTGCTCTGCAAATCTATCCAGCCAACAACTCCTCTTATGAAATCATTTGCGTTTGCATGATTCAATA
This sequence comes from Bacteroidota bacterium, assembly GCA_005883855.1. Taxonomy (GTDB): domain Bacteria; phylum Bacteroidota; class Bacteroidia; order Chitinophagales; family Chitinophagaceae; genus VBAU01. Next base: position 15,330 of record VBAU01000088.1, on the reverse strand, counting down.
GTAATTCATTCTCCGCCACCGATTGGTCTGTCTGCACAACTACTGAACCATCAAAACCATTTCTTTGCAAAACCAATTTAAAATCCCCGGGGAGAAAATCTTTTTGTATTGCCGCCATTTCATCCGTGATCCAACTGTCGCGGACCGGATCAAATTTCCAAAGATGGTGATGAGCATCAATTTTCAGTGTGCCCTCATCCCTGCCAACTGGCGGGGCGTTTTGGAGGGTGCTCATAATTACACAGCATTAGTTTGATAAGCTCTTGCATTTTGTTTTGCAGTTCCTAACCCATCCACTCCCAATTCAACAACGTCCCCGTCCTTCAAATAGACGGGTGGTTTCATGCCCAAACCAACTCCAGCCGGAGTACCCGTGGAGATCACATCCCCGGGCAATAAGCTCATAAACTGGCTCACATAGGAAACCAGGAACGGAATCTTGTAAATGAGGTTTGCTGTGGTGCCATTCTGCATCATGTTTCCATTCACCGACAGCCACAGTCGCAGGCTATTGACGTCTTCAATCTCATCCTTTGTTACCAGCCACGGCCCAAGCGGCGCAAAGGTGTCGCAACCTTTACCCTTATCCCAGGTGCCATTGCGTTCCAATTGAAATGTTCGTTCGCTTACGTCATTATGCAGGCAGTAGCCGGCGACGTAATCGAGTGCTTCACCTTCTGAAATATAACTTGCTTTTTTTTCGATGATAACTGCCAGTTCTACTTCCCAATCCGTTTTTTCCGAATTTTTGGGAATGATGATATCATCGAACGGTCCGCACAACGAAGAAGTAGCCTTCAAAAAAATAACCGGTTCTGTTGGTATGGACGCATTAGTTTCCCTCGCATGATCCGCATAATTCAAACCAATGCACACAATTTTTGACGGTCTTGCAATGGGACTTCCCAGCCTCGAGCCCTTTGGAATTTCCGGAAAACTGCCGGTATCCTTCCTTAAGAGTGCCTCCAATTTTTTCAATCCCCCCGAGGTAAAAAAATTTTCATCGAAGTCCTCAGTAAGCGAAGACATGTCATACATCTGTTCGTTGATGACTACTCCAGGTTGTTCTTTCCCAGGTTGACCGAAGCGGATAAGTATCATTTTATTTTTTTGTAATCAACTGTTGAACCTCTATATGGTTGAGACAGGCCGTGCCTGTTTTTTTTATCATCATCAATTATTCAATTTAACAAATCCTCCATCCACCGGGTAGTCGCAACCGGAAATAAATGCTGCCTCATCGCTGCACAGGTACAAAGCCAGGTGTGCCACTTCTTCGGGAGTGCCCATTCTTCCAATGGGTTGGGTTTTCGAAAGTTTCTCGAACATCTCTTTTTCTTTCCCTGGAAAATTTTTTTTCAAAAAACCATCGACAAATGGTGTGTGCACTCGCGCCGGGGAAATTGAATTGCAACGGATATTGTGCGCGATGTAATCTTTCGCCACAGATAAGGTCATTCCCAACACTGCGCCCTTTGTCATCGAATAGGCAAACCTATCTGGAATACCTACAAGCGCAGCTACGGAAGCCAGATTTAAAATAACTCCTCCCGTATTTTTCATGACTGGAATCACTTCATGCATACAATTGTACATGCCCTTTACGTTCACATTAAACAGGCGAACCAGGTCCTCTTCTGAAGTAGTTTCAATCGTTCCTACATGAGCAATGCCTGCGTTGTTTACCAGTATATCGATCTTATTTGCAGTTGCAATAATTGAGTCAACAACCGTTCTTATCTCTCCCTGTTGGGCAACATTACATTTATGAAAGAAAGCCTTTCCCTGGAAAGCATTAATCTCCTCAGTAGCTATTGAGGTGTTGTCATCAAGGTCAAGCAGATGAACCTCACTTCCCTGTTTTGCGAAAAGGATGGAGATAGCTTTCCCTATTCCGCTGCCGCCGCCGGTTATAATCGAAATCTTACCTTTTAGGCTAAATATTGTGCTCATTTTTACTCTTAATGCGTTGAATATTTTTACCCACCCCGTTCGAGGACTCAAAGTGTTTTAAACCTGCTGCCCCTCCAAGGAGGGGATGAACAATCTGCGGTTCGCGAACATTGACATTGACATTGAGCATTGAGAATTGAACATTGAGAATTTATTATCAATGCTGTTACGGATTCAGAGAAAATATTCTATCCATCAAAATCCATTTCTCACCCGGCTTGCTCCCGGGCAAAGCCTGCTGGTACTTCCACATCAACTCCTCCCATTCCTGCACCCTTTTGTTTGCCGCATCCATCGCCCGCTTTCTTTCAAACGAAAAATCATCATCAGTTTCCATGATCATAAAAAGCCTGTTGTTCACCTTGTAAATCTCCACCTGTTGAATGCCCGCGCTTCTTATGCTTTGCAAGATTTCAGGCCACACCTTTCTATGATGCTCTTCATACTCGGCGATCAACGTCGCATCGTTTTTCAGATCTAAAGCAAGGTAGTAGCGCTTCATCTTAGCTGGGTTTTACTGAAACCTCCTTTGTTCTGACCTTATAACCCCTTAATCCAAACCATAACACAACGACAAAGCAGATCAAAGGCACGACGTATCCGTTTTGAATATTTTTGGTGACATCTGAAATATACCCAAGTACCGGCGGCAGAAAAGCCCCACCCACAATGGCCATGATGATGAGGCTCGAGCCCATCTTTGTTTCATGGCCAAGATCTTTTATTCCCAATGCAAATATGGTGGGAAACATAATTGACATGAAAAATCCTATCGCGATCAGAGCATATACGGTAATCATTCCTTTACTGAAAACCGCGAGCAAGGAGAGCAGAATATTTATCGCAGCATAGATAGAAAGCAGGCGATTCGGTCGAATGTATTTCATAATGAAGGTGCCAAAAAAGCGGCCGCTCATAAAAGCAATTCCATAACCCCAGCCCAGGTAATCTGCGGCGGTTTTTTCGGGAAGACCTGCCGATCGCCGGGCAAGATTGATAAAAAAACTGGTCACACAAACTTGCGCTCCCACATAAAAAAATTGTGCGATCACCGCCCAGGCAAGATGCCTGTGCCTTAATGTATGAAACAAGCTTTTCCTTTCTGTTTTTTCCTCTTTTATATCAGGAAGCTTGCTGAGTAAAAACAATATGGCCACGGCAAGTATCACCAGACCGATGATAATATAAGGTCCTTTCACACTCGATGCTTCTGATTGCAAATAGACCGTTCTTCCCTGGTCGCTCATCGCGCCAAGATCAGCCTCTGTGTATTCTTTGCCCGAAAGGATAAACCATCTGCCAATCAACGGAGCGACTACCACTGCGAGGCCATTGAATGATTGAGCAAAGTTTAATCGCCGTGTAGCTGTTTCTTCCGGTCCCAAAACCGTTGCATAAGGATTGGCGGCCGTTTCCAGCATGGCAAGACCGCACGCAATTACAAACAAGGCCATTAGAAAAAAAGCATATTCTCTTGTATTGGCAGCAGGCACGAATAAAAAAGATCCCGTGGCAAAAAGCAACAAGCCGATGATAATTCCAATTCTATAACCCAATCGCTGCATGATCAGTCCCGCCGGAATAGCCATGAGAAAATACGCAATGAATACGGCTGAATCAACCAGCGACGACTGAAGAGTATTTAGACGAAATGCTTTTCTTAAATGTGGGATCAATATAGAATCCAGGTTAATGATAAGTCCCCAGAAAAAAAATAAACTAGTTACCAGGATAAAGGGAACAAGGTATTTGTTCGATTTACTCATGCGGTTGTTTAAGGCTCAATTAAAGCTTCTCATTTTTGGTTAAGCTGGTAATAAACCTCATTCCATCTTAACTCGTTTTTGAATTGATGAAGGTCGGTGTTCTTTCCAATCCGCACATATTCGATCCCCGCCATGCTGGTAAAATCTTCCAAATGCTCTGCAGTCAAATTTTGACTATAGCAAGTATGATGCGCACCCCCCGCCAGGATCCATGCTGCACAACCCGTTTGCATATCGGGGTAAGGTTTCCACAAAACTCTTGCTACCGGAAGTTTGGGAAGATCCTGTGGAGGTTTGATCGCCTGTACCTCATTCACCAATAAACGAAAATGGTTGCCCATGTCCACTATGGAAGCATTAATGGCCGCTCCCGCCGCGACATCAAATACTAATCGCACCGCATCAGCTTTGCCGCCAATGCTCAATGGATGAATTTCGCAGGAAGGCTTTCCATCTGCAAGGCTTGCACAGATCTCCAGCATGTGAGCCCCAAGCACCATTTTATTTTTCGGATCAAAATGATAGGTGTAATCTTCCATAAAAGAATTCCCACCCTTCAATCCGGTTGCCATGGTTTTCATTGCACGCACTAATGCAGCTGTTTTCCAATCACCCTCTGCGGCGAAACCATATCCGTCATTCATCAACCGCTGCGCTGCTATGCCAGGCAGTTGAACCAATCCATGCAAATCTTCAAAGGTGTCAGTAAAACCTTTGTAATTGCCCTGCTGCAAAAATTTACGTAGCCCTAACTCGATTTTTGCCGCTTCACGCAGAGATGAATGCTGGCTATTCCCTTTTCTTAAAGAAGTGGTTAATTTATATTGCTGCGAATACTGGTCACATAATTTTGTTATGGCGGTTTCTCTCACATCGCTTATCATTTTGACCAAATCTCCCACTCCATGTGTGTTCACGGAATAACCAAATTTTAATTCGGCTTCTACTTTATCGCCTTCTGTTACGGCTACGTAACGCATGTTATCTCCAAAGCGCACAAATTTCGCTCCCTGCCAGTCGTGCCATCCTGCAGCCGCGCGTGCCCATGCGCCAATCCGTTCCAACACCTCGCCATCCTGCCAATGACCAACAACAACTTTCCTTTTCATTCGCAGGCGAGTCATCATAAAACCAAACTCCCGGTCCCCATGCGCACTTTGATTTAGATTCATAAAGTCCATGTCAATGTCCTTCCATGGAATATCACGATTAAACTGCGTGTGCAGATGCAACAACGGTTTTTGCAAGATCTTTAATCCCGTGATCCACATTTTGGCGGGAGAAAAGGTGTGCATCCATGCAATGACGCCAATACAATTCTTCGCGGAATTTGCCTCCTGGCAAACAGCATGTATTTCTTCTGTGGATTTTACGGTAGGCTTGAAAATAATTTTAATCGGAATTTGTTGAGCACTATTTAAGGCTTTTGCTATCGCCACAGAATGTTCGGCAACTTTTTTCAAAGTTTCTTCCCCATACAAGTGTTGGCTTCCGGTGATAAACCAAGCCTCCAGGTTTTTCAGATTAATCATTGTTTTTGTGTCTCAGTCGAGAGATTTTATTTGTGGTGACGGGTAGTTATTCGGTGTTCACTTGGTTGAAAATCTATACACTGTTGTTTGTCGATACACTTCGCCCGGCTTTATTATTGTACTTGGAAAAGCGGGCCGGTTAGGACTATCCGGGTAGTGCTGAGTTTCGAGGCACAGTGCTCCGTGCTGCACATATCGTTGTCCCTTCTTCGTAAATCTTAAGGTACCGTCTAAGAAATTTCCGGAATAGAATTGTATGCCTGGCTCGGTGGTAAGCACCTCCATGAACCGACCACTGGTTGGTTCATAAGCAGTGCCGGCCGTTTGTAACCCATTACCACTTCGGTTCAATATCCAGTTATGATCGTATCCACCCTTCACTTTGTCAATGTCTGTTCCGATTGCTTTTGGGTGAGTAAAATCCATTGGCGTGTTTTTTACATCCACGATTTCACCGGTCGGAATCAATTTGTCATCCACAGGTGTGTACTTATCGGCGTTTAATTGCAGTTGATGATCCAAAATCGTCGAATCCTGTCCAGCAGATAAATTGAAATAAGAATGATTGGTAAGGTTGACCGGCGTTGGCTTGTCCGTCGTTGCTGAGTAATCAATGGTTAGGGAGTTGTCAGCATCCAGTGTGTAGGTGACATCAACATTTAAGTTGCCAGGATAACCTTCTTCGCCATCCCTACTTTGATAAGTCAATTTTAGACTGCTGTCAGAGAGTTTTTGAGCTGTCCATATCGCTTTATCGAATCCTTTATTTCCCCCATGGAGGCTGTTTCCATTATTGTTTGCTGCCAAAGAATAGGTCTCGCCATTTAAAGTAAATTTTGCTTTGCTGATTCGATTGGCATATCGGCCGACCAGCGCTCCGAAATACGGCTCATTTTTTCGCACATATCCATCAAACGAATCAAAACCAAACACCACATCACCCGTGTTGCCATTTTTGTCCGGAACCATGATGTTCGTCACCGTGCCACCGTAATCTATTATACTCACCTGCATGCGGCGAGCGTTTGTAAGAGTATATTGAGTGACAGGCCTGTTGTCATAGGTGCCGAATGCCCGCGAGGTAAATCCAGTTTTTATGCTGTCAGCCTTTTGCACGGTGCTGTTTGTCTTATCACTGCTACTATTATTGCAAGCAGCGATAAAAAACAAGCCGATCAAAAGTTCGGGATTAAATTTTCTCATAAATAGTTAGTCTGATTTATTTTCCTGGCCATAGTATGAATCGGGCCCATGTTTGCGTTCAAAATGCTTTCTTATCAACGAGTCTTTCATTCGCGGCGAGCAGCAGTTTATTTGCTCTGTTAAAAAGGCCATCTGCGCAATGTTCTCCAGGACCGCGCTATTGTACACAGCTTTTGCTGCTGTGTCTCCCCACGTAAACGGTGCATGATTGGCCACCAGTATCATCTCGACTTCTTCGTAACTCAACTTCCTTTCTTTAAGACAATTGATGATCTGGAAACCGGTTTGATGTTCATAATCCCCCTTGATCATCTCATCATCCATGCAAGCTGCACACGGCACGTCGTACGCAATATGGTCCGCGTGGGTAGTGCCAAAGATTGGAATGTCTCTTTGGGATTGTGCCCAGGCCGTGGCATATGTCGAGTGTGTGTGCGCGATGCCGCCAATTCTTTCCCAATGCTTGTACAGAAGAGCATGCGTTTTTGTATCCGAGGATGGCCGAAGCTTTCCATCTACGGCGTTTGCATCGTAATCGACGATCACCATCTTTTTAGGTGAGAGTTTTTCATACGGCACACCGCTTGGTTTAATAGCAAACAAGCCGAGATCCCTGTCGACAGCACTTGCATTGCCAAAAGTGAAAAGAACAAGACCCAGTTTTGGCAATTGCAAATTAGCTTCGAATGCCTCTTCCCTAATATGGTCGTATTTGCTCATTTTACGGTGAATGGTGAATGGTGAGTGGTGAATACGAACGAGGCCGCCGCCGAGTAGAATTACAGCAGCACAAGAGTGCGACGCAACAGGAGATGCATACAGTTGGTATAGCCGGGTCCATAAAATCAATTTGGATATTGTTGTTCCAAAAATGTTCCTAGTTTTTTATACTGCTGATAACGCTTGTGATAGTATTCAACATTCACCTTCCTGGGATGATACTCTGCATCAAATCCTTGCCCCATAGCGTTCATTGCTTGTTGCACATTTTCATAAATGCCGGCAGCTGTTGCCGCAAACATCGATGCACCCATTGCACATGTATGTTCCGATCTGTGGATCCTGATCGGCATGTTCATCACATCCGCCATCACGTGCATGATGTAGGCAGATTTTTTCGCTACGCCTCCCAGGCCGATCAGGCCTTTTACTGGTACACCCTGCTCATCGAAGCGTTCTACAATGGCTCTGGCACCAAAACACGTTGCTTCCACCAGTGCCTTGAAAATTCGGGGTGCCTCGCTTGCTAAATTTAAATTGATGATCGCCGCTTTCAATAATTGATTTGCATCGGGTGTTCGGCGACCATTTAACCAATCAACGGCAAGTTCATCATTTTCATTCAATGGAAGTTTTTCAGCTTCCGCTGACAGAGCGTCTATTAGTTTGTCGATGATATCCTGTTTTCTTTCTTCATCATCATATAATCGATCTAATGGCCAACTCAATAAATTTCTAAACCAGGCATACACATCGCCAAAAGCGCTTTGACCAGCCTCCAGTCCGAGCATGCCGGGAATGATGGAGCCAGGAACTTGCCCGCAGATGCCTTGCACAAGTGTTCCCTGCACTTCGTCAAGCGGAGCAACAAGCATGTCGCAGGTCGAGGTACCCATCACCTTGCTTAAATAGTAGGGTTCAATTTGTCCTCCCACGGCGCCCATGTGTGCATCGAAAGCGCCGACACCAACAACAACATCCGTTGGCAGGCGCAGTTTTTCCGCCCACTGCTCGCTAATCATGCCCGCCGGCTGATCGGCACAGTAAGTGTCTGTAAATAATCTTGAAGAGAAACAATTGAGCAAAGGATCAAGGGAAGAAAAGAAATCATTGGGAGGTAGCCCGCCAAATTCTTTTGCCCAGAGTGCTTTGTGACCTGCCGAACAAACGCCACGCTTTACCTGGTGTACATCGGTTCCCCCCGTGATCAAAAAAGGAATCCAATCACATTGCTCTACCCACGAGTAGCACGCCTCGCGAACTTGCTCATCTGCCCGAAGCACATGAAGAAGTTTTGCCCAAAACCACTCAGACGAATAGATGCCGCCGACAAACCGCAAATAGTTTGTAGGAAAATTTTTTGCATGAGCGTTTATTTCTGCCGCTTCTTTCGTCGCGGTGTGATCCTTCCACAACACAAACATGGCGTTGGGATTCTCTTCAAAACCGGGTAACAGTGCAAGAGGAGTTCCAGATTTGTCAACTGCTACGGGTGTTGAACCAGTCGTGTCCACAGAAATGGCCTTTATATGCTGAGTAATGGTCTGGCCATCGCCCGCTTTTCTCAAACAATCTTTTATTGTTGCTTCCAGTCCTTCAATATAATCAAGGGGATGCTGGCGAAACTGGTTGATCGATGCATTACAGAAGCGGCCTGCGCGCCATCTAGGGTAGAAAAAAACGGACGAACTAACCTCCTGGCCATTCGATGCATCCACCAATACGGAACGCACTGAATCTGTACCGTAATCAACACCTATAACATAAGATTGCTTCATGACATTCAAGCGGCATCAAATTAACACTAATTTCTAGAAATCACCCGCGCTCATAGAATTGTAATCATCAATGAATCGAATAACGTTTCTGTAGTTCGCAAACTCTGCCTGCTCGTGCGAGTTCGTAATGATGATACATTTCATGTCGGCGTTGAGGGCGGATTCGGCACCTTTAGGACTATCTTCAAATACGATGCACTCGGCAGGCGACACTTCTAACTCATCCGCACATTTTAGCCAGGTCTCGGGGTTCGGCTTACTATTGATAACGTCATCCGCGCTTACAATGACATCGAAATATTTGCGGATATCCAACCCATCCAAAACGAAATCAATATTGAACGTGATGGCGGCTGAGCCTATGCCGAGTTTGATTGCTGCACCATGAGCATCTACCAGAAATCTCTCCAACCCGGCAATGAGTTTAAGGGAAGGTTTGAAATCTTGTTGATACTGTTTTTCTTTTTCAAAACTCATTTTTGTTTTTTCCTCGTCCGTGAATCTTCCCGGGAATATTCTTTCGATCACTTCATCGCTTTTGCCGTAGCACTCTTGTTTCATTTTTTCGAGAGTGATATTAGCGCCCAGTGCATTCATTATTGCATGCCACGCGGAAACGTGATACGGCATGTCATTGA
>VBAU01000088.1:0-5727 GCA_005883855.1 Bacteroidota bacterium | reverse complement strand
CTCTAATTTTTGTTTAAGTTAATGAGTTGCTCAGAACAAAGGGAGTTGCAAGTCAGCAAACATGGATATAAAATCTGCGCGAAAATCAGTTTTTTCACTATCTTTTATCTTTCATAATAAATCTTCCTGGAGAATTTTCAACCCTGCTACTATGAATTCTTGCACCGAATCCCAGCGCCGCGAAAGGGCACGAAGATAATTTCTGAAACGAAGAAAATCTAAACATAAATTCTACAAATGGAAGTCCAACTACACCTGATAGATTACATCATCATGATAATCTATTTCGTCTTTGTTTTAGGCATTGGATTGTTTTTGCGGAAGTATATGAAAGATGCAAAGCAGTTTTTAGAAGCCGGGCGTTCTTTGCCAGCGTGGGTCACAGGGCTCGCCTTTATCTCGGCGAACCTCGGTGCGCTGGAGGTAATGGGAATGACCGGCTCCGGCGCCAAGTACGGCATGCTCACGACGCATTTTTACTGGATAGGTGCTATTCCCGCAATGGTGTTTCTTGCCGTATTTATGATGCGATTTTATTACGGTTCCAAAGCCAGGTCGGTACCCGAATTTTTAAAACTCCGATTTGATGAAAAAACCCGGGGGCTCAATGCCATCTTGTTTGCCGTGATGACAGTGATGGCTTCGGGAATCTCGATGTATGCATTGGCATTACTCATGGAAAAAGTGTTGGGCTGGAATTTTAATATTAGTTTGTGGCTGTCAGCCGCCATTGTCCTCGTTTATACTTATCTGGGTGGTTTGTCTTCGGCAATCTATAATGAGGTGCTTCAGTTTTTTATTATCCTGATTGGTTTATTGCCGATTATTATTCTCGCCATGCTGGAACTTGGGGGATGGAGTGGTCTCAAGGAGGGCCTCGCTCCAATTGCTACATCCAGAGGTTTTGCACCAGATGCTCTCACCTCTACCTGGAAATATACCGGTTCAGCGAAGGCTAACCCGCTGGGCGTAGAATGGTATGGCATTTTTGTCGGTCTTGGATTCGTGCTTTCATTTGGTTATTGGTGCACCAATTTCCTGATCGTGCAACGAGCTATGGCTGCTGAGTCCAGTATCGCAGCGCGAAAAACGCCTCTTATCGGCGCTATTCCAAAGATGTTTATCCCTTTCCTGATAATCGTTCCAGGTATTGCTGCATTGGTGTTAATGAATAACGGATCAGGATTCAGCATTATGGAAAATGGAAAACCCAATTATGATTTAACCATTATCATGTTATTGAAACATTACTTGCCGGCCGGCGTGCTGGGTGTGGGTATTACAGCATTGCTTGCTTCTTTTATGTCAGGTATGGCGGGAAACGTGTCCGCATTCAATACGGTGTGGACGTACGACATTTACCAAAGTTATATCCGCCCGGCCACCAGCGATAAAGAAGCAGACGCCAGGCATTATTTACGAGTAGGCAGGCTAGCAACAATTTTCGGAGTTTTAGTAAGCATCGCCGCTGCATATCTCGCAGGCTTGTTTGGAAACATCATGGATTTTCTGCAGACGATTTTTTCAATGATCAACGCTCCCTTGTTTGCGGTAATTTTCCTTGGCATGTTTTGGAAAAGAACAACGGGACATGGCGCATTCCTTGGGTTGTTGCTTGGATTTTTGATTGCGCTAACACACCATGGTCTTACAGCACCCGCCGGAGCCACTACCATGGTGAAAGGTGGTTGGCTCGGCCTGGTACACACGTACCCGGTAGAAATGGCGCAGAATTTTTGGACTGCGATTTTTGCGTGCGCGTCGGCCACAATTATTACTGTAACTGTTTCCCTACTCACGACACGAAAGAAAACGGATGAAGAGCTAAAAGGCCTGGTTTATTCACTGACTCCACCGATCAGCGAAGAAAACATTGTTTGGTATAAGCGAACCAAAGTCTTAGCCGTTTTTGTATTGGTGCTACTTATTATTTTGTCTGTCTTATTCTGGTAAAAATTAGTTTATGTTAGATATTAAAATTCCAATAGGGCTTATGTTCTCCATCTTCGGCATATTGCTTTTGATTTACGGATTCATCACAAGAGATGATGCCGTTTTATATCAAAAATCTTTGTCCCATAATGTTAATCTGTGGATGGGCGGCTTATCGCTTCTTTTTGGCGCCTTCATGTTGTTGTTAGTTAAGAAGAGAAAATCTCAGTAATAGCCTGGGCAAAAATGGGTTTTCACATTCGAATTATACCAAGGGTATGATCCGCGATATCCGCAGGCTCAATTCCAATTAACGACTAAAATTCACGATGAAGTTAGTTCCCGTGTTCACTTTGCTTTCCACCTGAATATTTCCCTTGTGTGATTCGATTATAGAGTAACAAGCAGCCAGTCCAAGGCCGGTACCATTTTTTTTGGAAGTAAAGAAAGGCTCAAAAACCTTTGGCAAATATTCCTCAGGAATTCCTTTTCCATTATCACGAATGGAAACGCTGTATTCATTCGGCAAGGCCGAGATCGAAACAGCTAATTCACCTTTGTCCACTTCCATGGCCTCAATTGCATTGATGACTAGATTGGTAAAAGCGATAATTAGTTTTGATTTATCAGCTTCTATTTCGAGGGGAGACGCGGGGTAATTTTTATGCACCTTAATTTTTTGCAAGTTGATCCTGTCAGTAGCTAATGTAAGGCTTTCGTCCAGTATCTCTTGCAAGGCATGTTTTTCAAACTTTAACTCCAATGGCCTGGTCAAGTCAAGGAGTTCTGTGATGATCTTGTTGATCCGGCTCGAGTTCCGTTGAACGATATCTATTAAATACTTCTGCTTGTCTATGTCGTCGCCGGGTAACTGTAATTGTTCCCCCGCGAGGGTAATATTATTCAAAGGGTTTCTTATTTCATGGGCCAAAATCCTAATTAATCGCTCATTTGCTGCCAGCTTCTGCGCCTGGAGATTTGCAAGCTCGGCCTTTTTTATATTAGTAACGTCATGGATAAGTCCATGGATCAAATGCTGAGGATGGCCATTTCTTTGAAATGAACATGACATAAGGCAAAGTCTTGTCTCCCCGTCATGATTGGAAAGCTCAATTTCAAGATCGCTGAAATCCTTTTCTTCCTCAAGGAATTGGTTGACCCTTTCCTTTTCGGCCGCTTTGATGATGAACTCAAATAGGGTGTGATTTAAAAGCTCTTCGTTGCTCAGGCCAATTAAAGCCGTGGTGGCCTCATTGCACTCAGTAAAAAGTAAATTTCTATCGGAAATAAATACGGCGTCCTTGGAACCCTTGAAGAGGTTACGGTATTTCGTTTCTCGTTCCTTGAGTTCGGTTCTCGAAGCGATTCGATCCAGCGCGTAGCGTATGCACCGCTCAAGTTTTTCTGTCGTCAGATCAGATTTCACAAGGTAATCTGTGGCGCCTCTTTGCATGGCCTGGATATCAATGGCCTTATTTCCCTTTCCTGTCAATAAAATAATCGGCTGGTCTAATTGCATGGGCGCAGCTTCCTGCAGCAAATCCAGGCCGGTTTCGTTGCCAAGCCGGTAATCAACAAAATAAACATGATAAGCACCTGCCTTGATTTTTTCAATTGCAGCCTGGTAGTTGTTAATCCAGTCCACCTCAAGGTTCGCCCCTTCAATGTCTCGAATAAATTCCCTGATAATGAAAAAATCGTCTTCATCATCATCAACGACTGCAATACGGATCAGGTTTTCTTTTAGCATGTATGCCTAGGGGGTTTCAGGTAAAACTAATACAAATCGCGCACCCTGTTTTTCATTCCCCTCCGCATAAATGATTCCATTGTGCCTTGCAACAATCTTTTTGCAGATAAAAAGGCCCAGGCCGTTACCCTCGAATTCAGCCCGTGGATGTAGTCGAACAAAAGGTTCAAATATCTTTTGGTCATTCGACGGATGGAACCCTACTCCATTGTCGCTAATTTCAATGCGATAATATTTTTTGTTCTCCAAATGAAAGTTGTTTCGGTTTTCATCAGTCAGGATTGTTGTTGTTATTTCGACCCTGGGGTCGGTGTCTCTTTTACTGAACTTAACGGCGTTCCCGATGAGATTTTTAAGTAGCCGCGCATATTGCAGGCGCTTTCCATGAACGGCAGGCAGTGTAGCCATGCTAACGATGACATGCCTGTTCTTGATTTCTTCACTCATGCTTTCCAGGATCTCCCTGGCGATTTCATTCAGGTCACAAACCTCATTGACATCCGTGCTGGCATCCGCTTTCACCAGCTCCAGCAGACCACCGAGCAATAATTTCATTTCGTCAACACACGATTCTATCCGGCGGATGTATTCCTTCGTATCGTCATCAAACTTTTTTTCATCTTTCTTAAAAGCTCGTTCAACCAGTACAGAGATTTTCCGCAAAGGCGCCTGCAGATCATGTGAAGCTCCTTCAATAAATTCGTAGAATTTTTCTTCCGCTGATTCTACGGAAGTTTTACTCTTTTCTTCATCCATGATGCTAAAATACGCATTGATAAAAGTTAACTTGTCACAATAAATTCGGGAACTACGTTCGAAGATTTACTTGTGCGAATATTCTACTAACAAGTGTAAACAAATTGAGAGTGTAGAAAATTTTCCACTGTTAACAAAAAGACGTCATGTAACGGATGGTTTCGACCAGCTCTTTAACACTTGCTGGCTTGATGATATAATCATCCGCGCCGGCGTCAAGACAGCGTCTTCTATAGGAGTCACTTTGGGACGTACTCCAGATAATTTTAGGTATGCGGGCAAATCGTGGACTCTTCTTTAACTCCTTGAGGATTTCCTCTCCATTAAGTTCAGGCATGTTGTAATCAAGCACGATTAAGCAGGGTAAACCGTTGTCGGGCGCCTTGTAAAGATAGTCAAGCAGCTTTCGTCCGTTGTTTATAAAGATGAGGGAGAAAGAGCCGTCTACGGATCCAAATAATTCCTTCAAAAGTTCTTCATCATCCAGATCGTCCTCGCCGAGCAGAATTTGCTGTAATGCAGGGCGGTGTGAAGTTTTTTTTTGCTGGTTTTGAGGGTGTGGCACAATGTTTACGTATAATACAAGACTGTGACTAAAGGTAGGCAAATTCTATAAAGTTTACAGGCCGGCTTTCCGCGCAATTTCCGAATCGTTCCAAACAAAAATTCACATCATGTCCCTTATAATAAATCACCATTACCCTCTAATTATAGCAACATGAAGAAAAAGAAGTCTTCAACAGAATCGCAAATTCCTGTAGGTATGACCACGCAATTAATTCCGGCTGGCAAAGGGAAGAAAATTTCCATAACAACCTCGCGGAACAACGGATCGGGGCGTGCAGCGACAAGAACAAACGGCAAGAACGGGAAGCAAAAAGACACTATTTCTTCCGGTGATTATGAGACTCCCGAATTGCACACGCACGAGCTGTTAAAGACATTGTCGGAAATACGAAACGGAAATTTTACGGTTCGAATGCCAGTCGATAAGGCAGGGACGACCGGAAAAATTTGTGATATACTAAATGATATTATTTCTCTCAACGAGATTTTAGTGGAAGAGCTGACCGTAGCAAGAAATACAATTGGGAAACATGGCCGGCTAAATCACAGAGTGGTACTGCCGAGATATGCGAGAGGTTCGTGGAGCACGGCCGCTGACTCCATCAATAGTTTAATCTCCGATCTTGTTTATCCTACGATTGAAATCGCGCATGTGATCAGTTCCGTGGCAAAAGGGAACCTGTCCCAGGAGATGCCGTTGAAAATTGGTGATCACGTTTTGC
>VBAU01000481.1:5329-5749 GCA_005883855.1 Bacteroidota bacterium | reverse complement strand
TTAATACTGCCGTGTACGCCTGTTCGATCTGCTGATTTAGAGTTGTCCTTGTTTGTTCCAGGGTCAACCGCGCCTGGTCAATCAATATTTTTGAGCGTTCCACATTCGTTTTGTTAATTCGGTTGCTGAAAACGGGAACGGACAATGTAGCACCGAGTCGTTCGTACAGATTATTGTCGACCTGGTTAAAATATTTTATGCTCTGGTTATCCGAATAGCCAGTCGACACGGAACCCCCGAGGCTAACCGTAGGTTTGTATTCAGCTCTCGCTTTCTGCAATTCCGTTTCTGCAACCTGGATTTGCATCTCATTGTATCTTATTTCCGGTCGGTTTTGATAAGCAAGGCGCTGCGCCTCCAGAAGTGAGGGTATCGCCTGGTTTACTATCAATGTATCCGGTATTACAGGTTGGAATTCCG
>VBAU01000481.1:2315-5320 GCA_005883855.1 Bacteroidota bacterium | reverse complement strand
TGATCAGTGGCAGCCTGCGCTTCGAGCTGTAGCAAATCTTTTTTCGAAATGCTGCCGGCATTGTACCGGGTCTTCCCCTGTTCATATTGAGCTTGCGAGGTTCCCGCGAGCTCTTGTATGTAGGTAATGTTTTCGCCTGACAGGAGAATATTTAAATAAGATTGCGTGATCTGCAGCGTAATATCATTTTGCGATACGTCAACATTCAGGTTCGCGGCCTGGAGCTGCAATCCTTTTGATTTAACATCGTAATTCAAATAGCCACCGCGATATACCGTCCATGCGGAATTCACTGAATAGTTTCCCGCAAGATTAGATTGCGTTTGAAAGCCGCCCACCACCGGATTGGTATTACCGCTGTGCGTGATCGATTGCGTAGCTAAGCCGGAGAGATTCGGATACCTCGCCGCCCGCGCCAGGAGGAGATCCTGTTCACTCAGCTTTTCATCAAGCCTCACAATATTTACCTGTATGTTGTTTTGTTTCGCATAAGCGATCGATGTCGCGAGATCCCAGTGAACAACGGAGGCATTAAGGCTACTGTCTTGTGCGTGTAGGCAAAAACTAAAGAAGTTTGCAATTAAAAAAACCGCTGCCGCAATAAAATTCGCTTTCATAGTTCAAACGTTTATCCATCTGGCGTGGCGAGGATGATGCTATATTTGACGTCCACGAGTTACTGAATCATGCGTTCGGTTTGTGATATGTTATGAGCGGCAATCATGATTGACAAAACCTATACCATGCGAGCATTAAGAATATAAATATTTTTCTTCGTTAACGCATTGTTATCAGCTGGCACGATTTTTACTCTATAATAATTACAACAAAGTCTTTTCAAGCATGGGGTGCTTCACAACTGAAAGGCTGAGAAATACCCACAATACCTGATCTAGGTAATGCTAGCGCAGGGAACCTTGAAAAGATTTTTCGAGAGCTTCTTTTAATTAGGAAGCTCTCATTTTTTTGATCCGTTGCTCGTTCAAATCAACAACACGAGAAGAAAGAATCCAGTAACTTCATACCACTATGAAACGCTCTGGCTCCGCTGATCTTCCTTTACATTATGGTTATGTTCCCCAATGGCTGGCTAAACGAATGGCGAGACTCGGCCTTGCTATTTCAGAATCGATCATTTCAGAATATGGTACGCACGAATTGTTGCGAAGGTTAAGTGACCCTTTCTGGTTTCAAAGTTTTGGGGCCGTGATGGGAATGGATTGGCATTCCTCTGGTATAACTACATCGGTTCTGGGCGCGCTAAAGGGGGCAATTAATCCTCACTCGAAAGAACTGGAGCTATTTATTTGCGGCGGCAAAGGGAGATTTTCAAAGGAAGCCCCGAAAGAATTATTATCCGTCGCAGAACGAACCGGCTTGGATGGCCATGAACTTGTTCGTTCCAGCAAACTTAGCGCAAAGGTTGACAACACCGCGGTGCAAGACGGCTTCCAACTTTACACGCATAATTTTGTCGTCAGCAACAGCGGTGAGTGGACCGTCATAAAGCAGGGAATGAGAACTGGTGACAAGACTGCTCGACGTTACCACTGGCATTCTGAAAACATCAAATCATTTGTCGAGGAACCCCACACAGCGATTTGCGGCATCAGCCAGGGAGAAATATTGAATCTGACCGCCAAAGAGGCGTCTCCTACAAGAGAAGGTATGATGATGATAACTCGTGAAAAACCAGAGTTGATGTTGCAGGAAATCCAACAGCTCATTCTTCCTGGGCATCATGATGTAAGGTGTGAAGATGTTGACCTGAAAAGATTAGGTTCCATTCTTTGGCTCGCGAACGATAGCCATCCTGAGAATTTTGAAGAGTTACTACTGTTGCAAGGCGTTGGTCCGCGAACATTGCAATCGCTGACATTGGTGAGCGAGGTGATACACGGCACACCATCGCGGTTCAAGGATCCCGCCCGATTTGCGTTTGCCCATGGAGGAAAAGACGGCCACCCGTTTCCCGTACCGATCAAAGTGTATGATGAAACCATTTCCACTCTTCAGACAGCGGTACATAAATCAAAACTTGGACAAACCGAAAAACAACAAGCGATAAAAGCTCTGACGCAAATCGCCCAGCGTGCAGAAAAGGATTTTATTCCGCAGGACAATTTCGATGCACTAATTCAAAGAGAAAGAGATGACTCCTGGAAATTCGACGGGCGCACGGTCTTTGGAAAGTCAAAACCGCGCACCCTTTCCCGGGGCGTCCAGTTGAGGCTCTTCTAGTCCTTCAGCAAATTTTTCCCTTCCAAACTATTTTATATCTTTCGATACTCTCTCCATTAGCACACTTTTTCCGTAGCACCATCTTAAAAGTCTAGATGATCTTAGGCCCTTCTGATATAGGCTCCCGGTCCTCAGAGTCGCCTGCCAGGTCCCGGCCCTGGTATGTCTTTGACGATGCCTGTATCATTTTACGCTCTTTCCTCGATGCCTCATGGCCGCTTTCTTTTCGTTTGATATCGTCGGCAGGTGCATTTTGCTTGCGCATGGATTCTGCGAGTTTTTTTTCAGGCATCAAATTCGACATAAGAGATTGTATTTTGTTTTTTGTGCCGGAAATAACTTTGTCTTTGCCCTTCATCAAAGCCCTGTATCCATCTGCCGCTACTTTTGCAGGATCAGATAGTTCCATGTCCTGGTAATGAGTGGTTCCGTCCTCACCAGCTTTGTAAAAGAAATCAGTATCTGTAACTCCAGGCTGTAACGCGGTGATCGTAACATTGGTATCTTTTAATTCATTCACCAGTGCTTCCGTAAAAGACAGAACAAATGCCTTACTCGCAGCATATACTGCAAGCAGCGGACTTGGATAATCAGCAACCAACGAAGCGACGTTTAAGATCTTTCCCTCGTTTCGGGCAGCCATGTCCCTTAAAAAATATTTCGTGAGGGATACCACAGAAATAATATTCAATTGGAGAATATCTAACTCCCTATCTAAATCCGTCTCGGTGAAAAATCCGTACTCACCCTGGCCTGCATCGTTG
>VBAU01000481.1:0-2263 GCA_005883855.1 Bacteroidota bacterium | reverse complement strand
CCTGCAGCTTCTCTTTTGAAAAGATTTTTTGCCAAAGGAAAAACCAGCACGTTGTGTTTATCTTCTATTTCCCTGGCCACCTCATGTAATCTCTCCTCGCTTCGAGCTACTAGAATAACATTATATCCATCTGCTGCAAACAATTTGCAAAGTTCGTAGCCTATGCCACTAGTCGCCCCTGTGATGAGTGCGTAACCCTTGTTATTATTTTCTACCATGGTTTTTAAATTTAAATGAAGAGATCTCAAAAAAACATAGGGCACGATTTCGAAATAGCGTTTTGCTTGAATGTTGTTTTTTAATATTGACCGTAAATGGCGCCCGGTACGTGGGGCACATGAATTATGCCATTCATTATCTCGGACATACATGAGAGTTTTTATTAAAACGAAATTGTTTTGTGGAGTGAATACTGAGGAAAAAAAGTGAAGTAATTGTTATCAATTTTGCAAACACACTTGAGTAAGGACCAGGATTACGTAAAAAAAAGAAAGCCCCACTGTAGAAACAGAGNAAACAGAGGGCCTCTAACGATTGCTTGCCATATGAAAAAAAATTCTATGCTATCTTTGTGGCGGCAGATCCATTTGTCATGCTTGCTTCACGGTTCTGAACTTCAACGATTGCCGCTAAATTCATTCTGTTTCAAAAATAGACTGTACCCGGCTAACTTTTAGGCCAACTTACTTATGATTTCATTATGCCAAAGAAGGAGAGATTAAGCCAAAACCATTGATAATATTGAGTTTCAGAAAAATTTTTTGATTATGGCCAACAGGTTCACCGATTCTTTGTTTCAACTGATCCATTCGCTTCAAAAGTCCGAAAAAAGGAATTTTAAGCTGTACATAAAACGCAGCTCTAGTAAAGAAGATCTCAAGATCATTCAGCTTTTTGATGCCATTGACAAATTAAATGAGTATGATGAAAAACCTTTGCTGAAGAAATTACCCGACGTCACCAAGACTCAACTTGCCAATTTAAAAACACATCTGTATAAGGAAGTGCTGGCCAGTTTGCGTTTGATAAAGAGCACTGATAGTATCGACATGCAGTTACACGAGCAACTGGATTATGCACGCATATTGTACAATCGTGGATTGTATATGCAAAGCCTGAAGATCCTTGAAAGAGTAAAGGAGCTAGCGCAGGAATACTTCCAGGATAGTTTACTCGGGCAGGCGATTTCTCTTGAAAAGAAAATTGAGACCCTGCACATCACCCGTAGCATGAAGGACCGGCCGGAACGATTAACGGAAGAGGCGATCGAAGTAAATGAACGAAGAAAAAATATTACCAAGCTATCCAACCTGGCTTTGCAGATGTACAGTTGGTACGTGAAATATGGACACGCACGAAATGAAGTAGAGGAAAAAAAAGTGAAAAAGTACTTTATACAGAACCTGCCTTCGAATGCCAGGATGTTGACAGGTTTTTATGAACGATTGTACCTGTATCAAAGCTCCTGCTGGTATGCATTTATTTGCCAGGATTTCTTAAAGTACTATCGCTATGCGCAAAAATGGATTGATCTTTTTGATGAGCACACTGTAATGATTGCCGTGGAACCTGGTCACTATGTAAAGGGCATGCACAATATTTTAAATGCTCATTTCGATCTTCGTAATTACAAGTCGTTTGCAGAGGTTCTTTACCGCTTCGAAGAATTTGCCAAAACAGACGTCGCTAACCAGCATGAAAATTTTAAAGTACAAACCTTTATCTATCTGTACACGGCGAAGATCAATCAGCACTTCATGCACGGTAGCTTTAAGGAGGGCCTTTCACTGATACCCTATATTGAAGAAAAGCTAAATGAATATGCCCTTTATTTTGACAACCACCGCGTTCTCGTTTTTAATTACAAAATAGCGACCCTGTATTTTGGAAGTGGAGACTATGCTACCTGCATCGACTACCTGCAGCGGATCATTAACGACAATGTCGACTTACGTTACGATATTCAGTGTTATGCCCGGTTACTTCATTTGCTAGCACATTACGAAATGGGAAATTTTGATATCATGGACTCGCTCATCAAATCGGTCTACCGCTACATGACTAGAATGGAGACAGTCACAACAATCGAAGAGGAGATATTTAAATTCTTGCGGACATCTTTTCACCTTTCCCGGCGGGAATTAAAACCTGAGTTTGAAAAATTACTGAATAAAATCAAACAGTTTGAAAAAAGCAGGTTTCAGACCCGCTCACTTGCATATCTTGATATCATCTCATGGCTTGAAAGCAAGGTGTACGAGAA
>VBAU01000480.1:1250-4254 GCA_005883855.1 Bacteroidota bacterium | reverse complement strand
GAAAGTTGATCTTGAAATAATCTATTGTCAGGAAAGAGTATTGTTGATCCACTTAAGCATTTCGTCGTGAATTTTTCCATTAGTCGCTAACACGTGTGGTTGATAGTGAGAGAACTTATTCCCTTTAAAATCACTTACCTTTCCTCCAGCTTCTTCTACAATTAAATATCCTGCGGCACTGTCCCACGCTTCAAGTTTATGTTCATAAAATCCGTCAAATCTTCCTGCCGCAACCCAGCAGAGATCGATGGCCGCGGAGCCCAAACGTCGCACAGGAATTCCCTTTCGTATGAATCTTTCAAAAACTTGCAGCGGCCCATTTGGCATGTCCAGGTAAGTGTAAGGGAATCCGGTCACCAGGCATGCGTTGATTACATTTATTTTTTCGCTCACTGAAATTTTGTTTCCGTTCAAGGAAGACCCCTGGCCTTTTTCCGCAAAAAATAATTCATTCAAATTCGGGTTATACACCGCAGCCATGATAATCTCGCCGTCGTGTTCAATCGCAATCGATACGCAACATATCGGAATGCCGTGCGCAAAATTTACTGTTCCGTCAATAGGGTCGATGATCCACTTATATTTTGAATCCTGGATAATCTCGCCAGCCTCCTCACTTAAGATGTAATGATCCGGAAATTCATTCTGAATAGTACTCAGTATCGCTTTTTCCGATGCATGATCGGCTTCTGTGACAAGATTATTGATTCCTTCTTTATTGCTTACTGTAAAACTTTTGTTGAAGAAACGGGTCAGCTCAGCGGCACCAACATTCACCGCATTGATAAGAGTGGTTTTAAGCATGGGCAAAGATAAACGTGGAATTTAGATTACGGTTCCAAAAATGTCGCGATTACATTTTAGATTTGAATACATTTTGATCATGCAGCTTTCTGTCGTCGTTGTAAATTATAACGTAAAGCATTTCCTTGAACAATGTCTTTGTTCAGTTCAAAAGGCTATTAACAGCTCGAAAATAGAAGCTGAGGTAATTGTTATAGACAACAATTCCCGCGACAACAGCCTGGCGTATTTAGAGCCTCTTTTTCCTTGTGTTCGATTCATAAACAACGATCAAAATGTTGGATTTGCCAAAGCCTGCAACCATGGTTATAAAATTTCCACGGGCAAACATGTACTGTTCTTAAATCCTGACACCATCGTCACGGAAGATTGTTTTTCTAAGTGCCTATCTTTTTTTGAAACACACAACGACGCGGGCGCGGTAGGGGTCAAAATGCTCGATGGCCGTGGCCAACTTTTAAAAGAATCAAAGCGTGCCTTCCCGTCGCCGGTGACCTCTTTGTTTAAACTGTTTGGATTCGCGAGGTTATTTCCAAAATCAAAAACTTTTTCGAAGTATCACCTGGGACATTTGGATGAACATGAGAACCATGAAGTCGATGTACTTGCCGGTGCCTTTATGATGGTACGTCGCGATCTGCTGGACCAGTTAGGCGGTTTTGACGAAGTTTTTTTCATGTATGGCGAAGATGTTGACCTAAGTTATCGCATTCAAAAGATCGGTTTTAAGAACTATTATATTGCTGAAACGAGTATCCTTCACTTCAAAGGTGAGAGCACAAGAAAAGGAAGCTTGAATTATGTGCGAATGTTCTATAATGCTATGAGCATTTTTGTACGCAAGCATTACAGTGGTGGAAAAGCAAGCGCTTTCAATTTTATCATCCATATCGCGATCTGGCTGCGAGCAGTAATGTCAGCGATCGGCAAATTTATTCTTTGGGTTGGGCTTCCCTTCATCGACGCTTTGCTCATACTTTTCTCATTTTGGATAATGAAAAACATCTGGGCAACTTATGTTCGACCAGAAACGCAATATCCGAATCAATTGCTCCTGATTTCCTTCCCGGCGTTCACCATCGTCTACCTGATTGTGGCATATTATGCAGGATTGTATGACAAACGATATCACAGATCCAAACTCGTAAGGTCCACACTTATTGCCACCCTGGTGTTACTTGCTGCTTACGCGTTGTTGCCAGAACGCTTCCGGTTTTCACGCGGTATAGTTTTATTTGGCGCAGTGATAGCTTTCTTCCTTATCAGTGTCATTCGTTGGCTGCTAATCCAAAATGGTGTTTTGAAATCAAGCGACGACAAGGAGGAGCATCCGCATACCTTGATTGTAGGCTCCGAAAATGAATTTCAAACATGCAATGAATTGATGGAGCATGCGGGACTTCATGAAAAGATCCTCGGCCGAGTGGCCGTCAATGAAGATGAACCAGGGGGCATTGGTTACTGGAGAAGAATAAACATACTTCAACCCACTATAAGTTTTAAAGAAGTAATCTTTTGCGAAGGCGCCTTGTCTTTTAAAGACATTATCGAGGCTGTTCAAACGCTTCCTAAAGGCATTCGAGTGAAATTTCATGCTTCAAAAAGTCAAAGCATCGTGGGCAGTGATTCAAAGGATACCTCAGGTGAAGCGTTATCGAAAGAAGATGGGTTTAAGATCGCTGATTCTTATAATCGCCGCATTAAACGGCTGATTGATTTTTCATCATCATCTGTCCTCCTCGCAACCTTTCCCTTTCATTTCATTTTTGTTAAAAAACCTCTGTCATTTTTTAACAATTGCTTCCAGGTATTTTTAGCAAGGAGAACATGGATCGGTTATACCACAAATAGCAAGGACCTTCCTCATTTGCGCAGGGCGATCATCGGATGCAATGGAGCTTCGATGAACGGCGTACAACAATTGCCGGCAGAAAGTTTGCAGATGGTAGATTACTGGTATGCCCGGGATTACGACCCCGTTCAGGATCTTAAACTGCTGTGGAAATCGTATCGAAAGCTCGGGACTTAATTTTGCTTTAAAATAGTTGTTAATATCCCGGCTTTGTCAGCTCCCTGACAAACCATAGTCCAATCGATTTCGTTTATTTACTATAAAATTATCAGATGATACGACTCACTTTTATCTTGGCCATTCTCGGATTGCTCAACTCCGGTTGCAGTATGGGTCAGTCAAAAAACC
>VBAU01000480.1:0-1235 GCA_005883855.1 Bacteroidota bacterium | reverse complement strand
TGACGTTAACCGATGCACAATGGAAGGAGAGATTAACACCTGAACAATATCAGATCCTTAGGCAAGAAGGAACAGAAAGACCCTTCACGGGCAAGTATGATCATTTTTATGAAAAAGGAACTTATTATTCTGCTGCATCGCTGCAGCCTGTGTTCAGTTCAGAAACAAAATTTAATTCGGGAACCGGTTGGCCAAGCTTTTTCGCTCCGATAAATCCAGACGCTGTTCGTTTGGTGCTGGATACAAGTTTTGGAACGACGCGATGGGCTGTTGTTGACAGTAAAAGTGGATCGCATTTGGGGCATGTGTTCGATGATGGCCCTGCTCCAACTGGCAAACGCTACTGCTTGAACTCAGCAGCTCTCGTTTTTGTTCCTGAAGGAGGAAAACCACCAACAAACTCAAAGCAATAAAACTTCATATCATGAAAGCAATCATTGCTACACTCGTTTCGATTATCATTTTTGCAGGTTGTGCACAACCACAAGACAGTAAGGCGAAGATCTTTGCTGGCGTTAATCAAAAACCTTCCTCGAAAGAAGCAGTTGCCACTTTTGCTGAAGGTTGTTTTTGGCATACAGAGATTGTATTCCAAAGCCTGATCGGTGTACGTGACGCGGTCTCCGGCTATGCAGGTGGCACGGATACAAATCCCGACTATGAAAAAGTAAGCAGCGGGGAAACCGGGCATGCCGAATCAGTGCAGGTTTACTATGATCCGTCGAAGATCTCCTTTGAAACATTGGTAAAGGCTTTTTTCGCTAGTCACGATCCCACAGAATTGAATCGCCAGGGTAATGATGTCGGCACACAATACCGTTCAATTGCTTTCTACAGGAATGACAAGGAGAAACAGGTCATTGATTCTGAAATCAAAAGGGTAGTGGACGAAAAAAAATATTCTGGGAAAATCGTTACCGAAGTAAACCCTTTTAGCAATTTCTATGAGGCCGAAGGCTATCACCAGGAATACATTCTTCACCATCCGCAAAATCCCTATGTGCAGAACGTTTCCATTCCTGATTTTGAAAGGTTCCGGAAAGAATTTAAAGGAAACTTTAAATCATAAAAATCCTCCAAGCAGAAGATCATAACACCTAAGCCCTAACAATTGAGTTCGGTACAACAAGGTGTTTCCGTTGTGCAAATTCGATGGCCTGCTCAATTCAACACTGGCAGCAAAATTGATATTTCATTACTAGATTAAATGACAGTATATGAAGAAAATCGTATTC
>VBAU01000479.1 GCA_005883855.1 Bacteroidota bacterium | reverse complement strand
TTGATGGATTCCTGAACGCTGCATTGGTACAGATGAGTCGAAAACCTGGAAATCACTTCAGAAGTTGTCATATTGATATTTAACGCATTATATCGACGATTTTGTACTGTAGACGTACTGTGTACCTAAAGGGAAAGCTCTACCCTCTTGAACCTCATTACTCCATCAAGTATTTGCATCCTAATGCCTTCAGGAACTTGCAAACTCTCCCATTTGGCCTCGGAGATGCGAAAAATCGTGTTGAAGTTATGGCCCGCTGTCAGCAGCGAATTTTCCGTATCTGTGAGCATCACCGCTTGCGATGGACTCTTCCTGCCAAGCCAGTCAAAGTAGGTATGCATTCTTTCCACTGGATCAACTGCTTCAGGCGGTGAGGACGGAATGGTGAGGTCTACGAGGTCTGTGCGCCTTGCCACCGGATTTGTGTTCGAAATAGTGGGAGAAGGGGCTTTGTGCTGCATTCCAGGCATTGGAGGATACGGAGGCATGTAAGGCGGATAGCCTGGCATCGGGTATGGGAAGTAATGAGGCGTAGTAGCGCTGAGATTCATCGAATTTGTAGCGGGTGTCTGAGGTGCCGATTTGTCTCGTTTTCGGAACGGATTTGACTCGGAGGCTCTGGCAGGCATAAGATTAATGTGCAGAGTCGATGGAGGACTGTCCAGAGCTGCATCCTCGGTGTTTATAGCCATGCTCCAGGATCGCAGGTGCACGTTATTCATTTTTAAATGAATTCCGTCGGCGTCGAAACACCATCCGTTTTTGTCATGATTTGGGCAGCTCTTGCGTTCGCATTTGTGGAGGGACATTAAGGCATCAATGTGCGCGTTATCGATGATTGATTTCTGCTTGATCTGTTGCGTAAGCTTGGCTGTCGCGCTCTAAACATTAGCAGATAAAAATGAGCTTGCGTATGGTGGCTTTCGGTTTTCCCGTCTCTTGTTCGTCATCTACATCCACAAAAACGTTTCCTTTCTTCTTCCTCCAAGTCCCAGTAAGCCTCACAAGGATCTCCCGCTTGAATTCCTTCATCCAGCGCTCAACAAACTTCTCAACCTTTCTCCACCCATATACGTCTTCAATGACGATAGTAAGGTGGTTGGCCTTCGTCACACCTCTCGCAGATATTACTGCACATCCACTGGCCCAATCTGTCTCAAAATCTCCATCCTCGCCTGCCTTTGCAAGCTTTCTGATACATTTTGTAATCCAGTTAGTGTAACTGAACTCGTTGAGTTTGACAATATCGGAGTCGGCCAGGAACTCGTGCGTATTCAGCATACAGGTAGTGGAAACGGTAAACTGAACATCGGAGACATCGATTTCACTAGGAAGCTCTGAATCGGACACCGATTTGGCCACTGACGGAGCAGGGGATGATGATGACGAATTACACAGTGGTTTCTGAGTTTTTGCACGTTTTCTTGATCGGCCTTGTGGTTTGTTCGCGTTTTCTTGTATCTTGCGACTCGGAGCACGTTTCCGAGGTGCATTAGATGTGTGGCGGGTCGTGGATGGCATCGTTTAAGCTGGTCTAGACACTTTTGTCAAAATACAATCCTTGATTGACGAGAAAGTAGTTTTGTGTGGATGTGGACCAAAGTTTCGAACGGGACTGTAATTCAATTTCTGAAAAGTGAAAAATGA
>VBAU01000478.1:3154-3370 GCA_005883855.1 Bacteroidota bacterium | reverse complement strand
AAAAGGCCTCATCGAAAAATTTCTTGCCATTGAGAGATTCCTGGAGAAATATCCGTTCTACAAGGGGCAGTTCACCTTTGTACAGATCGGTGCGCCTAGCCGCTCTTTGTTAAAAACATACGCTGACACGATCAGCGCCGTCGAGCAGGAAGCAAACAGGATCAACTGGAAGTTCAAGACAAGAAACTGGCAGCCAATCTTGTTCTTGAAAAAACA
>VBAU01000478.1:0-2900 GCA_005883855.1 Bacteroidota bacterium | reverse complement strand
TTATTATGAGTCATAACGTATACTCATGGGCGGCTGCCATTTTGCGCACCATGGCATCTATTCAGAATTAATTTATTCCATTCGGAATTTTACGTAGCTTCACTATGATAATTCTTGCCTGCGATTCGCGTCCGATAATCCCGTGATTTCCTTTCCTACTTTTACGTTCTCTGTTTTTTACATGTAGATTTTTTTGCCCAATCGTTAATCGCTCGCGCACGAGTTTTGAACAATATTTCTGTGTGGCATTGCTTTTGGAATATTCGAAATGTTTGTTAATAACCAAACCTACTTAGTTATGGATACTCAACAAAAGTTTTTACACGAAAGGATAACAACCTTGGGGAGCGCTATATTTTTTAATCTAAGCGAAGCGGTATTAAAGTTACCGACCAGCATTGTGAGGATAATACACGTAGATGATTATGGATACATTTGGTTCTTTGTGCAAAAGCCACAGCAACAATTGAATGAGTTCGAAAAAGAATTTCCTATTAAGCTTGATTTTTTCCGAAAAGGTCTTGATTATTCTCTGCAGGTTATCGGGAAAGGATGTATCGTGAATGACCCCGAGGAGCTCATGGTCGTCACCGCTAACATAGATGAAACAAGGCAGTTCAACCCTGCAAAAATGATCCTGATAAAAGTCAAAATGACAAAAGCTGACTGTTTTGAAAACATGACAGGTCACAAAATGTCATGGATTCAAAATGCGCTTAGTTTATTGCAGTCGTGGATATTCCCTCATGCTCCCAGTTATGGTCCCACAACATACTACCTGGGCATGTCAGAGGTCAGTTAATAAAACAGGCCCCATAAGAGGTTAATAAAATACCCCATAGAGTTATTAAAATATTTTTACTAACTTCTACCATAATTTTTATTAACTGCTTTAAATCAAAAGTTATGAGAGCAATATGGTCTGGGGCTATAAGTTTTGGGCTCGTCAATATTCCGGTAAAACTTTACACTGGTGTTGAAGCGGAGGAAGGTCTTGACCTTCGCATGCTGTCCAAACATGACATGTCCCCCATTCGTTATGCGCGTATCTCAACAGCCACAAATAAAGAAGTGGAGTGGAAGGATATCGTAAAAGGTTACGAGATAGAAAAGGGAAAGTATGTCGTCATCACTGATGAGGATTTTAAGAAAGCAAGTCCGGAGAAGACAAACACTATCGACATCGTCCAGTTTAGTGACGAAGACGAAATCGATCCCATGTTTTATGAAAAGCCGTATTACCTCGTACCCGATAAAGGCGCTGCCAAACCATATGCGCTGCTGCTAAAGGCACTTGAGAAAGTAAAAAAAGTGGCGATCGCAACTTGCGTCATCCGCAACAGAGAACATGTTTTTTCATTAAAGCCGCTGGAAGGAAATCTGATACTAATGGAGCAAATGCGCTACATAGATGAGATAAAGGAGAGGCCTGAGGTAAAAGATACGGCAAGTGCCAAAATCACCCAACAAGAAATCAGTTTGGCCGTCAAGTTAATTGAACAACTGACTGAAAAATTTGAACCGGAGAAATTTAAAGATACGTATGTAAGAGAGCTCAAGAAACTGGCAGAGGCAAAGGCTGCAGGAAAGAAGATTACTGCGCCGACAGAGAAAAAACCTGCTGCAGTCAAAGACCTGATGAGTGTTTTGAAACAAAGCCTTGAGGCCACACCGCACAAAAAGAAGAAAGTCGCTTAGACTGGTAATTGAATTGTATGAGCCTGACCCTTTACAAAAAGAAAAGAAGCTTCAACGAAACCCCTGAACCCAAGGGCAAGAAAAAATCATCTGCGCGATCTCTAAAATTTGTCGTGCAAAAGCACGACGCAACGCAATTACATTATGATTTCAGGCTTGAGATGGAAGGTGCGCTCAAAAGCTGGGCGATACCCAAAGGCCCTTCGCTAAATCCCCAGGACAAACGGCTTGCTATGATGGTGGAAGATCACCCGTTTGATTATAGGACTTTTGAAGGAACCATCCCTGCAGGAAACTACGGAGCAGGCACCGTCATGGTGTGGGACGAAGGAACATATACGGCGATGGGTTTTGAAGAAGAACCCATAAAAAAACAAGAGAAAATTCTTTTGGAAGAAATGAAGAAGGGCGACGTAAAAATTGTGTTGGATGGAGAAAAATTAAAAGGTGCATTTGCTCTCGTTAAGATAAAGGGTCGGGGTGAAAATACCTGGCTGCTCATCAAAAAGCAAGATGCGGCGGCAACAGACAAAGACGTCACAAAAAAAGACAAATCAGTAAAAACAAATCGAACGCTGAATCAAATTGCTCAGGACGCGGGAGGGAATCCTAAGGAGAAAAAATCACTCACTAAAAAGACACCTAAACCGCCGGAATTACTGAACAATCGCAGTAAGAAGAATACACGCGTAAAAAAAAAGTCTACGACATAAAGGCCCTTGTTAAAGATCATCCTGAAGCAAGAAAATCACCGATGCCTCTTCGCGTCAAGCCGATGCTTACGACTCTTGTCGACGAGGCATTTGATAATGATGAATGGTTGTTCGAAATAAAATGGGATGGCTACCGGGCGATCTCAAGTATAATAAACGGTAAGGTCGAATTATATTCCCGCAACAATCTTTCTTTCAATCATCGATATCTCGAAGTCGTCGAGGCATTGCGTGAGTTGCCTGTTGATGTGGTTTTAGACGGTGAAATCGTCGCGCTCGACGAAAATGGTCATTCAAGATTTCAATTTCTACAAAACTGGATGAGCGATCAGCAGGGTACGTTGAGATATTACGTATTTGATATTTTATGGCTTGAAGGATATGATCTCACAGAAGTTCCGTTGATCGCACGAAAAAAAATATTGAAGCAAATCATTCCAGGAAGCGATGCCATTTGTTATAGCGATCATGTAGAAAAGAACGGCATCA
>VBAU01000477.1 GCA_005883855.1 Bacteroidota bacterium | reverse complement strand
TGCCAGATAAACTTGCCAGGATCTTTTATGTACTCGGCTTTTCCAAGAAAAAAGTCCCACTCCTTTTCAGCAAGCAATTCCGGTACCCGGCTCTCCCAAAATGCATGGATACCCTGCTGGTTGGTATATTGACCATTGTGATTGCTGTTGGCGTGAAGAGGTACATGTGCATCCGCAATGTAATGACCTATCTCTGCGGATAGTTTCAAGATCTTCGCCTGGTTTTTTTCGGCGAATGCATCAGTCAAACGATGAAGCATGGTTTGCACCCACCACGGCACGATACCATGCTGATGCAGTGTGTCCGCCGAGAATTTCGTGACAGCGTCATTCCATTTTCTTGGCAGGGATGTAAATGGATACGTGCCGTAGTGATCAATGTCAATATAATGGCGCGCACCTTCCCCGGGGACCGCATACCTTCTCATGTCAGGGTCCACAGCGTGTGCGGTAAGGAAATCAATGTGCTGCTTATACAGAATGAGCATTTGAGGAGGCAGCAGGAAAACAGCGAAGTAATTTATTTTCTTATGCGCATAAAATCCCCAGCAAGAACATTGCTGATACAGCAAAAGAGAACCGATGATCAACGAAAGTTTCTTCATTTAAGTGGCTCTTCCTGGGGCTGCGCTCTTTCATGTATATCATCTTCGTCAAGATGCACCACACCTCCGGTCACGGCATATTTCATAGCCTCACCTGACGTGAGGTGGCCAATCTTTTTAACCTTGTTTCTTGGTAGAATATATAATTGTCCAGCAAAATTGTAAGCTTGAGGTACATAGACGCCAACGTGTTCAGCGCCCATTTCAAACTTGTGCATCTCCGAATCCGTTAAAAAACCAACTATCCACACGTCGTCGCCAAATACATTGATCAAGACGGCCTTGTCAAATTTCTTTTTGTTGCCGGCGAATGCTTCAAAAAAATCCCGTGTCGACGAATAGATGTATTTTACTCCGGGAGTTTTCTCAAGCCATTTGTCAAAAAGGTTAAATATTCTTGACTGGATAAAAAAAGAACTGAGGTAACCGATAATGATCACCGTGACTATGATAATCAGGAACCCCAACCCATAATTCTTCACTTCGTATCCAATGGTATGTCCCTGGAAATCCTTAATCGGGTTGCGGAAAAGTGGCACCCAGCTATCAACGGTAGAAATCACCCAATAAATCGAGTAAACAGTAATAGCCAGCGGGGCAATGACCAGTAAGCCCTGCAAAAAGTATTTGAATATACTTTTCCACCTGAATGGCTCGCGCTTCAACGTTTTGTCGGTCGGTGGCTTATCCATATTTCAAAATTAGGGTAAAGACGGCTTCGATAAAAACAGGAAACGAACAGCTGTTTAGATGAAATAATTGTTACGAATGGTGAAAAAAGCGGTATGGAAACTTGGGTTACGAAAAAAGTTTCCATAGTTTTGCGCCCTGTTCCGACAATCATGGGGCTTTGATTATGGCAAAAGAAAGAATCCTTCAAAAAGCACACGAACTGTTTATGCGTTATGGCGTTCGCTCAGTTTCAATGGATGATATTTCGACGCAGTTAGGCATGAGCAAGAAAACGATTTACCAGTTCTACACGGATAAGGAGGAACTGGTAGACGCAGTTCTGAATATCTTCCTGGACAACAGCCGGAAGCAATGCCTGGCTGACAAACAAAAGGCGGAAAATGCGATCCACGAGGTGCTGCTTGCTTTTAATATGATGCAGGAAATGTTCACAAACATGAACCCTGCCATTGTCTTTGATCTTGAAAAATATCATCCCGCAGTATCAAAGAAGATTCATCACCACAAGCAGGTGTTCATGTACCAGGTTATCAAACAAAACCTCGAGAGAGGGATTAAGGAGGAGCTCTACCGGCCAGAGATAAACGTGGACGTGTTGACAAGATTCCGAATTGAAAGTATGATGTTGGCGTTTAACACAGAGTTGTTCCCGAATAACCGTACCCAATTCGTGAGCATCCAGGAGCAGATCCTGGAACATTTTCTATATGGTCTTTCAACTGTAAAAGGTCATAAGCTAATTCAAAAATATAAGCAACAACAAAAAAATCTCGACAATGGAGTTAAGCAATAAAGGATTAGTTTGGATAACGGGCCTATTGTTGTTATCGTTCAAATTGCCGGCTCAGCAGGCAGATGCAACAAGCCCGAGGATGTATGAGCTTACTGTCAAGGAGGCTGTTGACCTGGCATTCAAAAATGTCCTCGAATTAAGAAATGCTCAGTTGGATTATCGTATCCAGGAAGCCAAGAATAAAGAAATTTTCGGCCAGGCCCTGCCGCAGGTCAGTGGTAACGTTGGTACACAATACTACCTGCAGGTACCAAAATTTCTTTTCCCTCAATCTGACGAGGGCGTTTATTCGGTCCTAAGAAGAGAGCATTTGCTGCCGGCGAGTGCGCAGGCGCCTCCGCCGAGCCTCGTGGAGTTTAGCTTTCAGCAGCCCTGGAACATGACGTTAGGTGCTACTGTTACTCAACTCATTTTTCAACCCGATGTATTTGTGGGCCTGCAGGCAAGACAATCTGCGCTGGATTATAACCAGGGCATTATTGATCAAACAAGGGAAAAAATAAAAGATACTGCCTATAAAAGATACTTCGCCATCCTGGTGGCTCAGAAAGCACTTCAGTTCGTGAGTGAAAGTGTAAACCGATTGGAAAAACTTTATCATGACGATTCCATCATGTATAAAAACGGATTTGCTGAGCGGTTAGACCTGGACAAAGTGCAAGTACAATTGAACAATCTGAAAAACACGCAAAGCGTGCTGCAGAATGGAGTAACACTTGGCTATGCCGCCATGAAATTCTCTATTGGAGTATCCCAAAAAGATACGATCGTTTTAAAAGACGAGTTAACGGATGAGATGGTTAAGCGAGGCGTGTTGGAAGAGGGATTCACCTATGAGGATCGTGCGGAAGTAAGAACGTTGCAGGTGCTTCAAAACCTCCAAAAATTGGACGTGAAGAGGTATAAAATGTCAGGAT
>VBAU01000476.1 GCA_005883855.1 Bacteroidota bacterium | reverse complement strand
GAATACAACGATGATTAAGCAGGCAATAATAACAACAAGGATAAGTGAAGGACTCGAATTGATGACCATTTGTGCCCGCTTATCCCACCCGGAAAAAAAATTTATGAAAATCGCTGCTGCAATCAGAACTCCCAATGGAAGACCCACAGACAATTGCTTCAGAACTTTTCTTTTTTTAAGACGATGGTATTGCCAATATTCAAGGAAATTTTCTTCTTCTTCGGTGAGCATAATCACTGCAAATGTATGACGTCGATCCGAGAAACGTACTCGGTGTGCTTTGAGTTATGAACATCTGTCGTTGCGCATCTTGCAACCGTACTACAAATTGACTATCTTGCGAAGAATAAAAATCCAACACCTTGAAACTTGCCCCCTTACTGGCTCAATATCTTTACCAAGAAAAGAAGCTCAGCCTCGCCGGTATCGGCACATTTTTGCTCGATCCTTCTGCAAGAACTAGTACTGACGCACAGCATGCATCTGAGGGAATTAGTTTCCAATACAGCGCGGCAATACAGAATGATGACAACTTGATCGCGTACATCTCGAGCCACACAGGAAAAATGAAGTCCTTAGCGTCGTCCGACCTTAACTCCTATCTTGAATTGGCCCGACAATTTCTCCACATTGGCAAACCATTTCAAATTGAAGGCATCGGCACCCTTGTTAAGAATAAAGCCCGCGAGTTAGAATTCACCGCGGGTCATTTGCTGGTTGATAAAGGGAGAGCAAGTGGAATAAAAGAGTTATCCGCTACGTCCATCTCTGACGAATCGTTGACAACCTACGAAAGTCTCAAACCGCAGGTAGATCGGACGCCTCCGTACAAGGCAATCTTTCTTGGTTTTCTTGTCATAGCAACTACTGCTGTGATCATTTGGGCGGGGTATAGGATGTACAAAAACAATTCGGAAAAGAAAGCATCCGAAGAACAAGAACCAACACAAGAAACAACTGCTGTTACGGATACCACGAAGTATGTAGCACGTGCCAGGGATACGGCGACTGCTGCGCCTCAAAATGAACCAGCCAACAAGAACAACTATCGCTTCGTCATAGAAGTAACAAACAAGCAAAGAGCTTTTCGCCGTTATTCGTTGTTAAAAAAAGGTGGCGTTCCTATTCAAATTGGCACCGACGACTCTGTTACTTATAAATTGTTTTTTGTATTGGCTGCAACCTCCGCAGATACAGCGAGAATTTCTGACTCCCTCACCACCTGGTATCCTGCATTAAATCACCGAAGAACTTTTGCTGAATAAGTAGAAGAAGTTGAATGTCGAATATTGAACAAGGAATGATGAATGTCGAAGTTAACTTCATTATTCAACGTTCAATATTCCTTGTTCGATATTCTTGGAGGTCCCGACCAGATTCGAACTGGTGTAGGAGCTTTTGCAGAGCTCAGCCTAGCCACTCGGCCACAGGACCATCTTTTTCGATGTTAGATTTTATCCCGATATTTATCGGGATGAAGGCGTTCAAAGATAATATCTTTCATTTAATTTTTTGAATCGTTTATGAGCCGCATTCAGGAATCGGAATTGATCATTAACAAGCGGGGAGCTATTTATCATCTTGATCTGAGACCAGAGGAACTTGCCTCCACTGTGATTGTTGTTGGCGATCCTGACCGCGTAAAACTTGTGAGCAGCTATTTTGACAGCATTGAAGTCAAGGCCCAACATAGAGAATTCATCACGCATACCGGCACGATAGGAAGAAAAAGGATTTCTGTTATTTCGACAGGCATCGGCACAGACAACATTGACATTACATTGAACGAAATCGACGCATTGACCAATATTGATTTCAATACCCGTGAAATTAAGACGAAGCTTATTTCACTAAATATTATCCGTATTGGAACTTCAGGTTCTTTGCAGGCCGATATCCCGGTTGACGGACACGTGGCAGGTACACACGGACTTGGCATTGATAACTTAATAAATTTTTACCGCCTGGAGCAAAATGAAGAAGAAAAACAGTTACTTCATTCCTTTGTGACGCACACACAATTGCAAGGGCAAATGGCTTATCCGTACATTGCAAGCGCAAGTGCGTCGCTTATAAAACATTTTGTGAAGGATTTTTACCATGGCATCACCGTCACTACCCCCGGGTTTTATGGACCACAAGGCAGAATTTTGAGACTGGGCATTCGAAATCCGGAACTTATAAACAGCCTGACTCATTTTCGTTTCGGTCAGCACCGAATTTCTAATTTTGAAATGGAAACGTCGGCAATTTATAGCCTTGGCAGATTATTAGGGCACCGTTGCCTTTCCCTAAACGCAGTGGTAGCGAACAGGATAAAAAAAGAATTTTCGAGAGATGCGCACGCTACGGTAAATGCATTAATAAAAAAGGTCTTAAACATCATTAGTGATGATATTTAGTTATGAAAATTAGTTTTGAAAAATACCAGGGCACAGGCAACGATTTTGTAATTGTTGACAATCGAAAAAAAGAGTACTTAGCCCTAACTGCTTCACACATTCGCCACATTTGTGACAGACGTTTTGGTATAGGGAGTGACGGATTAATGCTCCTCAACGAAAGGAATGGCCACGATTTTGAAATGAAATACTACAATGCCGATGGCAGGGAAGGCAGCATGTGTGGCAACGGCGGCCGGTGCCTGGTAAAATTCGCTTATCAATTAGGCATCCACAAAACGCTTTACCATTTCATTGCAGCTGACGGTCCCCATGAAGCAGAAATTGACACGGATGGAG
>VBAU01000475.1 GCA_005883855.1 Bacteroidota bacterium | reverse complement strand
AGCCAATGAAACCCCATTCGCGAGCTACTCCCTTTCAGAATACGTATTTTATTGAGTACGGACTTCGAGTTGTCACTCGTGATGTTAATACTCATAACGTTCAAAGTGTTGAATGCTTATTTTGTGTATACTTCGGTCGGACTCCATCAATTCCTGATACGCGTCAACGTAAGTTAACAAGCCGAATAAAAAGCTGGACTGCACCTTGGCGTGCAGAGCTTTTCTCAAAGCATCATGAGCGTCAGCATCCATCTAAATGGACGGAGTACCAATCAGCATCCTTCGATGACAAACGCATATTCTTCGACAATAAAGAGAAATTTAAAAATACGATACACAATGCGTTTGGAAATGGCGAAGACTCTCTTGTATTTAAAATTAATCCTTCGATTGTACAAGAGATTATCGGCGACATGTTCTTCCATCCTGACGATCATGGTGGCATCAGCCGGGAACGAGCCATCCAGTTGTTCACGCGTCAAACAACCGAGAATGAATTCACAATTACGATTAAAAAGTCTACGGAGTTTTATATAGCTGTCGATTTCATCTCACATGGTTTATCGTTTCGGCAAGTAGAAAATACCTTCGATTCTCTACGTAAAAGACGAAAACTATCCTCGACAATGTATCGTGAGAATGTGAGCAACATTGCACGAATTGTTTGCGCTGTCAACCTTCAACGACTGTCGTCTCTTCTTAATAATCCTACCATGTGGGCATTTTCTTTAGCTAACGATGGATCTACTCATTGGGGTCATTCATATTTGGACAATCGAATCCATCTCTACTTCAATGGAAAATTATACAATATTCACCTCCTTGCGATCCCTATGTTCGAACGACATACGGCGGACAATATCGTCAAGTTGGTTTCTCGATTGCTCGATATTATTTGTCCAACATGGCCTATCAAGCTCATTGGCTTAGGATCGGATGGAGAAGCAAAGATGACTGGACAATTTCAAGGAGTTGTTACGGAGTTGGAAAAGAAAGCGGAGTATCCGATTTATCGAACATGGTGTGGATTACATCAGTTGGATTTAGTGATGCAAGCGGAATACAAAAATCTATCGGTCTTGGACAAAGCGTTTGTTACATTGACTGTTCAATATATTGGACATCTTCGTCAACAGTACAAACTTATTGCTGAAATGCGATCTACTTGTCCAAAATTAGCAAATCGTTGGGTCGTCATGGGAAATGTGTGCGATTGGTTTCTTCAACATCGAGTACGATTATTGCAGTTTGCAGGGGAAAATGCAAATATGCCTACGGTTGTGGAGAATACTCCGCCGCATTATTGGTGGATCGTAGTTGCTGCTATGGCTGCTATTACAAATGTCATAAATATCACGTTTGTGAAATTACAAAGTAAAGATTTGTTGGTTTCACAGCAGCTAGAGGAGCTTGGAGAATTGGCGGCGCGAATTTGCAGTGGTGTCGGAGTGGAAGGTCCTTATGATGCAGAAGACACTGTTTTGGATGAGTATTTGTGGTTTGTCGATGGTCGATGGAGGGTTAAAACGGAGACAGTATTTGAGTTTCTATATGATCAAGGATCATTTGTGGAAGAGTGTTTGGACAAGTTGGCCCCGGAGGATCAATACGCTATTATCAAATCCATCGGCCTCTTCATTCTTCAAACGATCAATGGTATTTTAGCTATTCAAGCAGAACGGACAAGCGACAATCTCCCTGCCGATGACCTTCCTCCTGTCCTTCCTCATAATCTCGTCCATCTACGAGGCAAACAATTCAACGGCTTTGTCGTTCATCATCGACCACGTCTTTCTTCGTTTTGGGATGACATCACCATCGATATTATTGAGCAACAATTCAAGAAGCTACGCCTTGCTTATTTAACTGAACCTACGCTCAAGGCTGCATTAGATAAGTGTGATGTGAATACTGGATTTGACGCTGGTTGGGCGATAGTTGAAGGACGGAATTTGGATATTTTGAAGGATTTCTGTGGCTGTCTTGCTACTGTTTTCCCGAATACGGCTTCGGTTGAGTCTGATTTCTCACAGCTAGCTTGGGAAAAAGATGAATATCGAATGAGCATAACCGATCTGTCCCTGGAGGGAGTCCTACAATGTAAGCAATTTGAGCTTTTATCTTCATTAGTTGAATAAGAATTGTAATCGGAATAGCAGCCGACTTTGCTTCAATGACTTTTTAAGCGAGTGCTTAGAATGCCACTTTTAAGAAAAATAAGCTCCCTGACAATGCCAAAAATAAGTTATTTTTCTTA
>VBAU01000474.1 GCA_005883855.1 Bacteroidota bacterium | reverse complement strand
CCACCGTTCTCTCAGAGCGAATTTGTAAACCCGAAGTAGTGAAGGCTGCGAAACAATGTATGAGATCCGTGATACAAATCGGAACCGGGAAGCCGGCATTTGAAAACATGCCATTTGCCGTCGCTGGAAAAACAGGTACCGCACATGTAGCTGATGCAAATATAAAATATAACGACGGTGTGTACCAGGCAACATTCGTCGGGTACTTCCCCGCAGAGCAACCTCAGTATACATGCATCGTTGTGATTCGTACCAAGCCCCATGCGTATTTGCATTATGGCGGACAAGTTGCCGCTCCTGTTTTCAGAGAGATCGCTACCAAGTTGTATGCGATGTATGTTGAAGAAAAGAACGCGACAAACTATGCCATCACCAGGGATAGCTCCGCCTATTTCTATTCTGGTTACACAAAAGATGTAAAGGACGTGTTTTCGAGGCTAAGCGTAACGTATAGGGATTCCGCAGTGCAAAGTAATTGGACTCGTGTTTATGCGCACGTTGTAAAGGGCACCGCCGTTGCGACCAAAACGATGCCGAATGTAAAGGGCATGGGTCTCAAAGATGCACTGTATTTGCTGGAGAATATGGGAGTGAAAGTTGTGGTTAGAGGCAAGGGCAAAATAATTAACCAATCCATTCCAGCAGGCACACCATTGATGAAAGGATTTACCATGTTAGTGGAATTAGGATAATCGTTTTCAAATGGTGTTGAGAGACATATTATATAAGGTAAACATCAGGTCGATAATAGGAAGTACAAGTTTGGAGATAGAAGATGTGCAGAGTGATTCAAGAAAAATAAGTAAAGGTTCTTTGTTTATTGCTGTGAGGGGAGTAGCAGTTGATGGTCACCGGTTCATTAAAGCCGCAATCGAATTAGGCGCTGTGGCGGTGGTTTGTGAAGAACTCCCTTCAACCAGGAAGGAAGAAATAGTGTATGTGCAAGTTGAAAACAGCGCGGCGGCGGCGGGATATATTGCTCATAACTTTTTCGATCGGCCTTCAGAAAAAATGAAAGTGGTGGGAGTAACGGGGACGAATGGCAAAACAACCGTTGCTACATTATTATACAAGCTCTTTACATCATTGGGATATAAATCTGGATTGCTCAGCACCGTGGAAAACCAGGTTGGCAACAAGGCAGTGTCCGCGACGCACACGACACCCGACGCGATAAGTCTGAATCTTTTACTGAAGCAAATGGCAGATGAAGGGTGCTCGCATGTTTTCATGGAGGCAAGTTCACACGCGATTCACCAGCATCGTATCACAGGTTTGCAATTTGCAGGAGGGATTTTTACCAACATCACGCACGATCACCTGGACTATCACAAAACCTTTGATGAATACATCCGGGTGAAGAAATCGTTTTTCGACGGGCTGTCGTCAACCGCATTTGCGATAAGCAACGCAGATGATAAGAGGGGAATGGTGATGCTGCAAAACACAAATGCAAAAAAGTATTACTGCAGCCTGAAAACCGTTGCTGATTTCAAAGGAAAGATTTTAGACAACAGTCTCACTGGTTTAGTCATGACGGTGAATGAGCAGGAAGTTCATTTCAGGCTGATCGGCGAATTCAATGCGTATAATCTTTTGGCTGTGTATGGTACTGCCGTGTGCATGGGCCAGGATAAGCAAGAGGTATTGCGTTGTTTAAGCGAGTTGACCGGGGCAGAGGGGCGATTTGATTATCTGGTTTCCCCGATCGACAAAATCATCGCTATTGTGGATTATGCTCATACACCTGACGCTTTGTTGAATGTGCTGGCAACAATTAAAAAACTAAAAAAGGGATTTGAACAAATAATAACAGTGGCGGGATGTGGAGGTGACAGGGATAAAACAAAGAGACCGATAATGGCAGAAGTGGCTTGTGAGCACAGTGACAAAGTGATTTTCACCAGTGATAATCCAAGAAGTGAGGACCCGGGGCAAATCATAAGAGACATGGAGGCAGGTGTTAGTGCTTCGGCAAAAAGAAAATATATCTCGATCGTTGACAGGAAGGAGGCGATAAAGACAGCCATCAGTTTAGCGGCGAAGGAAGATATTGTATTGATCGCTGGAAAAGGACACGAAAAATACCAGGAGATCAAAGGAGTTCGAAATCATTTTGATGACAAAGAGGTGGTGAAGGAGATATTTGAGATGTTGGGGCGGTGAGATGGTGAATGGTGAATGGTGAATGGTGAATGGTGAATGGTGAATGGTGAATAGTGAATAGTGAGTAGTGAATGATGCGAACGACTACGGACTGACGACTGACGACTCATGGCTCACGAACAAAGAGACCTTGGACGGTAAACAATAAATAAAATCATAGTGGTAAATACAATTCTTTATCGCTAGTGATTAATTGAAAAACTAAGCCCTTCTCCTCCTCCTTCAGGGGAGGTTGGAGAGGAGGCGAATCAAACGCCAACATGCTGTATCATTTGTTTGATTGGTTCAAAGATGAAGGCATTCATATACCCGGTGGCGGACTTTTTGAGTTCATCACTTTCCGGGTGCTGTTGGCGATGCTGTTATCACTAATCGTGGCCAATCTTTTTGGCCGCCGTCTTATCAATTATCTCGGGAAAAAACAAATTGGCGAAACTGTTCGTGATTTGGGATTAGCAGGAGAACAAACAAAAAAGGGGACGCCGACAATGGGTGGGATTATCATCATTCTCGCTATCCTGGTCCCGACCCTCCTGTTAGCAAACCTGCAAAAAGTGTATATCCGGTTAATGATCTTTAGCACGGTTTGGCTTGGAATAATTGGTTTTATAGATGACTATTTGAAACTCCGCGCCAAAAGAATTGCACAGGAGCAAGGAGTACCTTATAAAAAGGGAGATAAGGATGGATTGGCCGGGTGGTTTAAAATTCTTGGACAGGTTGGACTGGGAATTGTAGTAGGAGCGACGCTATACTTCAACAGCAATGTAAAAATCTGGCGAGAATACATAGGCAAGCCGCAGCCAAATGATTCAACTCTTATTTGCAAAGAGGTCAACGGACGAATAAAATGTTTTGTCGAAACAAAAGTTCCAATCACGACCATTCCATTCGTAAAGAGCCATGAATTCAATTATTCAAAATTATTACCGGCAAGCTGGCGAGATTATACATGGATACTGTACATATTGATCGTGATTTTCATCATCACGGCCGTGTCAAATGGGGCCAACATTACGGATGGACTCGATGGTCTTGCCGCGGGAACATCGGCTGTTGTGGGAGTGCTGCTCGGGATATTCGCTTACGCCAGTGGTAACTTTTTCTTTGCCGATTATTTAAACATAATGTACATACCCAACCTGGGAGAGTTGTCAATTTTCATCGCGTCAATGGTAGGTGCTTGTATAGGTTTCATGTGGTACAATTCATACCCGGCACAAGTCTTTATGGGCGACACGGGTAGCCTTACGCTCGGAGGAATCATCGCGGCACTTGCCATTATTGTACACAAAGAGTTGTTGATCCCTATTTTTTGCGGCGTGTTCTTGATGGAGAGTGTGAGCGTTGTGGCG
>VBAU01000087.1 GCA_005883855.1 Bacteroidota bacterium | reverse complement strand
TACTTCACGTATGATCTTGCAAATCCACTTAACCTCTATAACGATCGCCTGGTTCTTTCAAAAGGGCATGCCGCGCCATTGCTCTACACATTATTTGGCATGGCGGGAGCATATCCTCTCGATGAGCTCAAAACGTTAAGAAAATTTGGAAGTCGTTTTGAAGGTCACCCTGTTCCAAGTTTCGTATACGCAGAAGCGGCAACGGGTTCATTAGGACAAGGGTTGTCAGTGGGTGCAGGTCTCGCATGGCTTGCGAAACGCGAAGGCCTTCCTTATAAAACATATGTGTTAACAGGTGACGGCGAGCTGGCAGAGGGACAAGTTTGGGAGGCTGCAAATTTCGCTTCGCACGAGGGGCTTGACAATCTAAAGCCAGGAAACTATGTTTGGGCATGATATCGAAAAATATGTGAACCGTTTTCAAGCGTTCGGCTTCGAAGTCATAGCTATTGATGGACATGATTTAAGCGAAATCGACAAAGCCTTTGATACGGCAACAAAAAATAACAATGGCAAACCGCATGCGATTATTGCCAAGACATTTAAAGGCAAAGGTGTTTCTTTCTTAGAGAATAAAGATGGTTGGCACGGTAAGCCGTTAAAAAAGGATGAGTTGCAGAAAGCACTGGAAGAATTAGGAGACGTTGATGACAATTTAAAATTCTCACTGAAGAAACCAGGCCAAACCAAATTGCCTGTGAATACATTCAAGGAAATCGACGTTGAATTGTCGTTTGATAAAAACAAGGAATACGCAACTCGAGAAGTCTTTGGAGATGTATTGGCTAAGCTTGGAGAGAAAAACCAGGAGATTTATGCGCTGGATGGCGACGTCAAGAACTCGACCTTTACACAAACCTTTCAAAAAGCTATACCAAACCGGTTTGGCGAATGTTATATCGCGGAGCAAAACATGGTTTCTGTTGCAGCCGGGTTATCGAGGTTAGGAAAAATTCCGTTCGTTGCCACGTTTGCTGCATTTTTCACGAGGGCAGCGGATCAAATTCGAATGGCAAAAGTTTCCGAAGCAAGCATCAAATTCGTTGGCTCACATGTTGGTGTTTCGATTGGAGAAGATGGACCATCGCAAATGGGACTGGAAGATATTGCTTTGTTTGGCGCCATGCCTGATCCTGTTATTTTGCAGCCTTGCGACGCGGTTTCCACTTCGAAATTGGTGCCACATATGGCCGCTCACAAAGGGTTCTCATATATGCGGACGCTGCGCTCAAAAACTCCGGTCGTTTACAATAATGCAGATGAGTTCGAGATCGGTGGTTCAAGAATTTTACGGCAATCAGCGAATGATCAACTTACGGTCGCTGCAACGGGCATCACGGTATTCGAAGCTCTCAAAGCTGCAGATGAGTTGAAAAAAGAAGGCATCAACATCCGCGTGGTCGACTGCTACTCGATTAGTCCCTTTGATAAAGACACTCTTGGGAAATGTTTGCAGGACACCAAAAGAAAGATTGTTGTCACTGTTGAGGATCATTACGTGCATGGTGGAATGGGTGACTTTGCCGCTTCAGCGCTTGCAGAATCCAATGGACGTGTCATCAAAATGGCGGTAACAAAAATCTCCCAATCAGGAACAAAGGATGAACTTCTTGATGATGCAGGAATCAGCGCGGGTCATATTGTGAACCTGGTGAAGCAAATGGTGGGTGAGGCGGTAGAAGTATAGTAAAAAAAACTTCACAAGAATTCCTAATTCAATTCTTTTGGCTGATTAGTAAAAATTTTATCGTCAGCTTTCAATCGTTGTTCCCATTTCCAGGCTGTTGCCATCATATCATCCAGGGAATACGCTGTTTCCCACTTCAGCACTTTTTTAGCGAGGTCATTATTTGCATAAATGGCAACGACATCGCCCGGTCTTCTTGGGCCGATTTCATAATTCAAACTAACTCCACTAACCTTCTCAAAGGAGTG
The DNA here is from genome assembly GCA_005883855.1 of Bacteroidota bacterium. GTDB lineage: Bacteria > Bacteroidota > Bacteroidia > Chitinophagales > Chitinophagaceae > VBAU01. Next base: position 7,745 of record VBAU01000087.1, on the reverse strand, counting down.
GATCGCTTCCAGAACCGTTACGCCGTTCCCAGATCCCAAATTAAACACCTCGCAAAGGAGATCAGCCTTTTCATTTTGTAAATACTTTATCGCAAGAGTATGGGCATGCGCAATATCGCAGACGTGAATAAAATCACGAAGGCAGCTCCCATCGCGGGTGGGGTAATCGTTCCCGTGCACAAACATCTTTTTTATTTTGCCAATCGCGGTTTGCGTAATAGCCGGTACCAAATTTTCTGGCGTACCCACCGGTAATTCGCCGATGAGGGCAGAAGGGTGTGCACCGACCGGGTTAAAATACCTGAGCAAAATGCATTGGGCACCGGATGACTTGGCAAACTCGTTTACAATTTGCTCGCCCATTTGTTTGGTGTAACCGTAGGGTGATGCGGCAGGCTTGGGCATTGTTGCTTCGGTGACAGGGATCTCGTCCGGATTGCCATATACGGTGCAAGACGAAGAAAAAACAAACCAGGGAATATTAAATTCCTGTACACATTTTAAAACATTGATCAGGGAAAGAAGGTTGTTTTCAAAGTACACCAATGGTTTTTCAACGGATTCACCAACTGATTTGTATGCCGCAAAGTGAATGATGCCTTCGACGTCTCCATTTTCCTGGAATATAGCGAACGTATCATCGAAATTGCAGAGGTCGACTTTATAATTTTTGATTCTTTTGCCGGTTATCTTCTCTACGCACTCAAGAATGATGGGATTGGATCTTTTATTATTGTCTACAGAAATGACATCGTAGCCATTCTCAACAAGATCAACCAATGTGTGCGTACCGATATACCCGCATCCTCCTGTGACCAATATCTTAGCCATGCTTTCAATTTTTAATTACCGCAAAAGTGAGGAAAAACTTTTAAAGGAATAAACGTACGACGGCATATATGCCTGCCGCTAGCAGGCCACTGACTGGAATAGTCAGTATCCAGGCCCATAAAAGATTTACTGTAACTCCCCAGCGCACCGCGGATAAGCGCTTGGTTGCACCTACACCTATAATCGAACCAGTAATCGTGTGAGTTGTACTCACGGGAATTTTTAAATTTTCTGTTACGAATAATGTAATGGCTCCGGCTGTTTCTGCCGCTACGCCTTCGAACGGCGTCACTTTTGTAATTCTTGTTCCCATTGTCTTAATGATCCTCCACCCACCGCTCATGGTGCCAACGCCCATGGCCGTATAACAAGCAAGAGGAACCCAGATAGGCATTTGCTCAAATCTTTGAATGGTGCCATTTGCGATTAACGCCGCTGTGATGATACCCATCACCTTTTGGGCATCGTTACCGCCGTGACCAATGCTGAATGCAGCCGAGGATACCAATTGCAATCTTTTGAACCATTTATTGGCAAGATTTGCGTTCAGATTGCTGAGGTAAAGTGTGAAGATCGATATCACAATCAGTATTAGTGCTAATAATATCCATTTGAAATTTTTCGAGTAAAAAATCACGTTTAAGATATATGATTCGTAATGCGATTTTAGTTTAGCGGGATCGTACTCAAGACTGAAATACAAAAAAGCGGCAACCAAAATAATTACCGCTAAGGAAATGAGTTTAGGTGCAACCCCTTTGTCAAAGGCATGGATGAACCACAACGAAATAATGAAGGCCATGATCATTCCCACCAGTGGGGCCAGAAATATGAAGCTGGCTGTTTTAATTATCGGATCAGCTTCAATTGCATAGAAACTGCCGGCGTGAGCAATACCCGCACCTGCGAATCCACCGATCAACGTATGTGAAGAAGACGATGGAATGCCAAACCACCAGGTAAGTAAATTCCATCCGATGGCCGCAATTAATCCGGCAAACACAACGGGAAGCGTGATGAATTCACTTTTTACTGTTTTTGAAATTGTGGTGGCAACGCCGTGGTCTTTGAAAATAAAAAATGCCACGAAGTTGAACAAAGCAGCCCAGAGCACAGCCTGGAAAGGCGTAAGAACTTTTGTGGAAACCACCGTTGCGATTGAGTTGGCAGCATCGTGAAATCCATTGATGTAATCGAAGACTAAGGCCAGTGCGATGATAACAATTAAAAAACTCATTGAGGTTTATTTGCGGATTAGCATAGCCGGGAATTTGCGCGTTGTATAAACATCAATTCGGTAAGTAGCTCGTTACTCATTGGAATAGCTCTTAAGCATATTTAATGATGATGGATTCAATAACATTACTTGCATCCTCACATTTATCAGTAACGATCTCCATTGCCTGGTAGATCTCCCTTTTTTTGATCACTTCCTTCGCATCCGCTTCCGTCGCAAACAATCTTTCGATACTCATGTCAAAAACATCGTCGGCCTGGTTTTCAATGCTGTTGATCTTGACCAATGCCTCGGTCATTTGGCGCATCTTTTTCATATCCCTCAATTCACCTACCGCTATTTTTACCTGTGCCGAACTTTGCTCAATCATATCGGCCAGCTTTTGTAAACCACTATCGTTTGGATTAATACGGTAAAAATTAATTTTTTTGCCCGAGGCGTAAATGTAATCAGCTATGTCATCTAGAGCGGAGGCGAGGTAGTGTATGTCCTCCCGGTCAAAGGGAGTGATAAAATTGCGACCTAGCTCGGTGAAGATCTTGTGAGTCAGTTCGTCATTATCGTGCTCAATATCTTCCAATTGCGTTATCAGCGACGCCCTTTTATCAAAGTCAGGCTCTTCCACCACATGCTTGAGCTTAGTTCCCATGATAGAAACGTTGTCGGCTACTTTTTCGAATAAGTCATAAAACACCTTACTCTTTGGTAAGAATATCTTCATAAACGAGTTGACAGCCATAACCTGAAATTTAGAGTTTTGCGAAGTTACCCGCTAAGGGTTAGCCAACTGGTACCACGGCAGAATTAATAATTAATTAATATAGAATTAATAATTATCTAACCAGAAGGTAACAAATTTTTCATACGCCAAATCCTGTTATTTTGCAGTTTCTTAGAAGGTTTCAAAAAAATGGAGTTATCAAAACGACTGCTTCTCCTCGTCGCTTGTTCGCTGTTATTATGCTCCGCGCACTCTCAGAAATATCTTTCTGACCTGGATTCGTCTTTATTATATTTGAAAGATACGGTGCGTCCTTTTTTGAAGCGTTTTGAAAATCTTCAGTTCTCAGGGTACATGCAACCACAATTTCAGGTGGCGGATACAGAGGGGGCTAGATCCTACAACGGAGGAGACTTCTCGCCTAATTCGAAGAGCAGGTTTATGTTGCGTCGCGCCAGGGTAAAGGTTGACTTTCTTTTAAAGACTGAAGATTATTACCCAAGAGCTTTATTCACTTTCCAGATCGATGCGACCGAGCGTGGCGTAAATGTTCGCGACATGTTTATGCGCCTCTATGAAACCAAGGGACACAATTTTTCAATAACTGCAGGGTTATTTGCAAGGCCATTCGGATATGAAGTAAATCTTTCCTCCGCCTATCGGGAGACACCTGAGCGGGGAAGGATGTCCCAAATACTAATGCCTACTGAAAGGGACATTGGAGCTATGGTTACTTACGAGCCCCTTCGACGAAATGCAAAAAACAAGTTTGTAAAGCTTGATGCTGGTTTTTTTAATGGACAAGGATTATCGGGCACTACTGATTTTGACAGTCACAAAGACTTCATCAGCAGATTAACGATAAAACCTATTTCGGCAAGGCGATTTTTATTTAGCGGAGGCCTATCATTGTTATATGGTGGTTGGCGACAAACCTCGAACTATGTGTACGAAATGGGAACCTCAAATGGCGACAAAACGTTCATCGTCGATTCTTCGATAGATAATATCGGCAAGATTGCGCCGCGGCACTATTACGGAGCGGACGTGCAAATCGTTCTCCGGCACAAATGGGGTGAAACCGAGTGGAGAGCAGAATATTGGAGAGGTCAGCAACCGGGAGCAGCACTTAGCACAACAAATCCTGGGACCGCACCCCTTGGCCCCACTTACCGGAGGCCATTTGATGGAGCGTTCCTTTATTTCTTGCAAAATATCGTTAATTCAAAAAACCAATTGTTGGTCAAATACGATTGGTACGATCCTAATACAAAGGTTTCGGGAAACGACATAGGAAAGGCCAATACAAGCCTGACAACGGCCGATATCAAATATTCAACATTGGGAGTCGGATACGCCTATTATTTTAACGATCATGTAAAAGTCGTGCTCTATTATGAGTTTGTAAGAAATGAGGAAACACTACTACCACATTTCACTTCTGATCAAAAGGATAATGTCTTCACGTGCCGACTGCAGTTCAAATTTTGATATTGTTAACATTCCCGTAATAATCCAGTCATAATTCCTTAACCCGTAGGTAACATACGGATAACGGCAGCAACATTCCTTTGCTGAAAATTGCTCCGCTATGAATCGACTCTTAACAACACTAACCGCATTTGTAACATTTACTTTTTTTACTGTAAAGATTTTTTCGCAAGAAACGACAGCGACCGTTAGTGGAGCTGTTATAAATTCCAAAGGCGAGGTAGTGGATGGAGCATCCATTTCTGTGACTCATATACCAACAGCTTATCAAACCACTACGCAATCTAATAATAAGGGGTTGTTCGTCATTCCCAATCTTAAACCCGGCGGCCCTTACACTATTATTGTATCATTTGTGGGTATGGAGGAACAGAAATTTGAGAACATAAATCTCACGCTCGGCGAAAATCCCGACTTAAAGGTGATGTTAAAAAGCGCTGAGAAAAATCTTGAGGAAGTTATTGTCAACGCAACTGGCAGACGAACAATTGGTGGACTTTCTATCGGGCGTCAACAAATGAATATGTTGCCGACGCTCGGCAGAAGCCTTTCCGATTTTACGAGATTGACTCCCCAATCGAATAATAATTCATTTGCTGGAACGAATTTTCGCTACAATAATCTCACGATTGACGGGTCAGTCAACAACGACGCCATCGGCTTTAGCAACTCATTCGGTGGAGTAAGTGGTGGTGGCCAGTCGGGTGCAGCCGGCTCTGGTGCCCGTACCAATCCATACAGTTTGGACGCGGTCCAGGAAGTACAAGTACAATTGGCACCCTACGATGTAAAGCTTGGAAATTTTACGGGGGGCTCAATCAATGCCGTAACAAAAAGCGGTACGAATGATTTCCATGGCTCCGTCTACGGGTATGGGCGCAATCAAACGTTAATGGGAAAAAGTGTCGATGGCCTAAAAACGAAAATAGGATCAACATTTCATGATTACCAATATGGCGCAAGTTTGGGCGGCCCCATTGTCAAGAATAAGGCATTCTTTTTTGTCAATTTCGAGCAGACGCGTCGCCAGGAACCCTCTTTCTATAATGTTGACGACCCCGGGGCTGCAATAACTGCTACGGAAGCAGACCAAATCGTCGCGAAGGTACATAGCTTGAATTACGACCCAGGAAATTATCTCGGGGCGTATAAACTTTTTACAAAGAGTGACAAATTTTTTGCCCGCCTCGATTTCAATCTCAGTCCAAAAAATACATTAATGATTCGGGGTATGTACACCAACGGGTGGGGAAATAACCTCGAAAGAACTTCGACGAACTTTCAATTCGGCTCAACTGATTTTACCCAGTACGACAAAAACATAAACCTGGTTGCCGAATTGAAAACAAAGCTGTCTGGCAATCTTAGTAATCAACTTAACGTTAGTTACGTTCATGTACACGAGTACAGAAACTTTCCCGAACCACTTGCACCGTTTATTGATATTGATAACGGCAGGATCTGGGCAGGTACCTGGAGAGAAGCTTCCATTTACAACATGACCCAACAGACGATTGAGCTGAGTGATAACGTAACTCTCACGAAGGGCATCAACAAGTTCACGTTTGGTACTCATAATGAGTTTTATGATCTTACTTACGGCTTCATAAACTCGTGGAATGGGCGTTGGGAGTATTCACGTGGTGTAAATAGTTTCTTAAATGACAACCCCAGCCGTGTGCGCGGTGCATTTACAAGAGATCCTAAAATTCCCAATGACAGAGATGTAATTTATAACGATCCACCGAATCCTTTTAAGGTTAGCCTTCTCAGTGCATACGGAGAAGATGAAATTTCCATCAGCAAAAAGTTTAAAATAACACCTGGCGTCAGGATCGACTATTCTTTTGTTGATCATCAACCAGGAGTTGATTCAAATCTTAATAGTACTGTTGCCAACTCACATTACACTCCTCCCACTTACACAAATACTCCATTTAGTGAGTTGCAAAATGAATACCTGGGCAAAGCGAGCCTGTCACCGAGATTGGGATTCAATTTTGACATGAAAGGAAACGGTTCGGTTGTTCTTCGCGGCGGTACCGGTGTATTCCTTGGCAGAATGCCCTTCGCGTGGATGGGCTATGGTTACACACTTAATGGGTATACGTGGGGCAATATCGACTGGAACAATATAGCAGCAGGAACATATGTGCCACTTGCGATCAATCCATACGGCTTGAAGGACACTGTCACGAAATATGGTGGAGCTTCGCGAAGCAGCACGCGGGAGCTTGATGTAGTTGATAATAATTTTAAACTGCCACGCGTTTGGCGTAGTAATGTGGCGATGGACTACAAATTTGGAAAAGGATACAAGTTCACTGTTGACCTGTTATACACCAAGACGTTGTATGATGTGAAATTCCAACAGATCAACCTGTTTGATTCTGTCGAATATTTTTCCTCAGGTCCTACGCAATCGCCAATTTACGTGGCAAGAGGTTCCGGAACGAATGGTAAATACAATCCTGTTTATTCAAACGTCTTCTTTCTTTCAAATACGAAAGAGGGATACCGCTACAATATCACCGCGCAGATCAGTAAAACGACCAATGGCATAAAAGCTGGTGCACACCATACATTGGACCTTAACTGGACTTTGGCTTACACTTACGGGATGAGCAAGGATATAAGTAATGGTATTCGCAATTCATGGGAAAGTAATTTCAATTTGAATCCGGCCATTTCTCCAAACGACCCACAGTTGGGATTTTCGAATTTTGATCTTCGTCACAGAATTGTGGGAAATATCGGAACGAATTTTCGATGGAATACTATGAACACGACATCACTCACCTTCTTCTACGCAGGTCAATCTGGTAGCCCGTATACATTGGTATATCAATCACCTCCCGGATCGGGTGGTTCTAATGCGCCGTTACCTTACGTTCCCAGGGATCAAAATGACATTCGCCTCGCTGATTATAAGTTGAATGGTCAGACCTATACGGCTGCACAACAATGGACCGATCTTAATAATTTTATCGGAAGCGATAGCTACCTCAAAACACGCCGCGGACAGTACGCAGAAAGAAATGGAATGCGTACACCATGGAATCACGAGCTAGACATGAAACTGATGCATGCATTTCATTTGAGCAAACAGGATAAGTCAAAGACGCTTGAATTTAGTTTTGACCTGTTCAATGTCCTAAATCTTTTAAGCAACAGCTGGGGCCACATCACTTTCGTCACAAACGTGAACCAGTATGACGTAAACTTCTTGAAATATGTTACGGATGCTAATGGCAAAGCTGTGGGCAAACCCACAAGTGGATACTTGCCTACATTCAACTTTGTGAAACCAACCGGATTGAATGATCATTACTACACTGTGGATCCACTCAACAGCCGTTGGCAGGGACAACTGGGAGTGAAACTTAACTTCTAAATAAATTCCTTACGAAATCATCCAGGGAGGTTGTTCCAACAATCTCCCTTTTTTATTAACACTAACATAAT
>VBAU01000086.1 GCA_005883855.1 Bacteroidota bacterium | reverse complement strand
TCATCGTTGCTGGTATTGCCGGCGGTATTGTTAATCTTCTACTTGGCTGGTTAATTTACGGCATGCTGCTCAAAGAGTTCATGGCAAGTAACATGCAGAGCGGCCTTATGAGGTCTGATTCGGATATGATATGGTGGGCATTGATAGTCGGAAATCTTGCGTTCGGATTTCTTCTTGCTTATGTAATTGGCAAATCCGCCACTACCTCAGCGGGTCAAGGTGCGGGTGTCGGATTTATAGTCGGGCTCCTTGTTTGCCTTGGGTATGATCTCATTATGTATGCAACGAGTACAATCATGTCGTCATTGAAAGGAGCGGCTGCGGATGTTGCTGCAACTGCTGTTATGTCTGCTATCGCGGGCGCCGTGATTGGCTGGGTACTCGGAATGAGCAAAAAGACGGTTGTTGCGGCCTAATTCTTGAAAATTTATTTTTTGCCCCACTCTCACTTGCCGGGAGTGGGGCAATTTTTTAAAGACCTAACATTCGCTATTTTCAGTGAACATTGAATATTGTCCCAGGGCTTCAATTGGAAGAAATTGTTCTCAGAAAACTGCAATGCTCAATGCTCAATCCTAAGTTCAATTTCCAATATGCCCAAGTTTTTTGTTGATCCCGATATTGCCAAAGCTCAAACTATTGACACAAGCGTGTACACTTCCCCCGAGGTATTTGCTGAAATGAAAGAAAGGATCTTTTCCTGTAGCTGGCAATTTATTGGGGATACGGACTTGGTTAAGGAAAATGGAAGTTGTTATCCGTTTATTTTATTGGAAAGCTATTTGAATGAACCTTTGTTGCTCACTAATGATGGGAGTGGAAAACTTTTCTGCCTTTCGAACGTCTGCACACACAGGGGGAATTTATTGATGTACGAGGCATGCAAAACATCCAACCTAAGATGTAAATATCATGGCCGGCAATTTCACCTGGATGGAAAATTCAAATCCATGCCCGAGTTTAAAGGGGTGAAGGACTTTCCTTCGCCTAACGATGATCTGCATCTATTACCGCTTTTTCAATGGGAGAAATTTTTGTTTACATCATTAAATGAAAAGTTCTCGCCGCAGGATTTCCTAAGAGACATGATTGCAAGAGTAGGGTGGATGCCATTAAGACAATTCCGCTTTCAACCGGAACTTTCCAAAGAATATGTAGTCGATGCAAACTGGGCTCTTTATTGTGAGAATTACCTCGAGGGTTTCCATATTCCTTTTGTACATGCAGGGCTAAATGCACTGATCGAATATGGAGATTATGAAACGGAACTTTTCTTTCCGTTTTCCAGCTTGCAGATCGGCATCAGTAAAACCGGCGAAGGCTGTTTTGATCTTCCATCCTCCTCAACAGACCACGGAAAAAATGTCGCGGCATATTATTTCTGGGTATTCCCCAATACGATGTTTAATTTTTATCCCTGGGGGTTGTCGGTGAACATTGTCGAGCCAATCAGGTTCGACAGAACAAGGGTCAAATTCCTAAGCTATGTATGGAAGGAGGAGCTAAGAAGTACAGGAGCAGGTGGTGATCTTGACAAAGTAGAATTAGAAGACGAAGAGATAGTGCAGAAGGTTCAAATAGGTGTTCGTTCAAGATTCTATCAACACGGAAGGTACTCTGTGACCAGGGAACGAGGCACACATCACCTCCACCGGTTGTTGGCTGATTTTTTAAGTACGTAACGTTCATGCCCAACATTTAATATCTCAATATCCCAATATTCATATTCAATATTCAATTTTCAATATTCAATATTTAATCATCAACGCATCACTTATCCGAAGCGAAACTTTGAGTACCAAGCATTAAATATTCTTACACCTCATGCCTCATCTTCAAAGAACCATCGGCCTTTCGTCGGCAACAACAATTGTAATTGGAACCATCATAGGCTCAACTATTTTCATGAAACCTGCTACAATGGCGGGCCAGCTGGGGTCTCCAATATTTTTACTTGCCGTATGGCTTGTTGCCGGAGTTATTTCCATTTTTGGGGCAATGAGTTTTGCCGAGCTGGGTACGATGTTTCCCGAAACTGGTGGTCAATACGTATACCTGAGAAAGGCTTACGGCGATTTTATAGCCTACCTGTATGGGTGGGGGAGCATTGCCGTGATAAATACAGCTGCAATAGCGGCGATTGCTTTTGTCTGTGCCGAATATGCCGCTGAGCTGGTTCACTTACCCAGGTTCAATGGGCATACGGAGAATTCAATTGTGTTGCACATCCCGATGATCGGAAACATTTTGCCATTACAAAACTTTGGTGTTAAAATGTTGGCGATCGTGATCATTGCCGTTCTCAGCTTTGTGAATTACATAAGCGTCCGACTGGGCAATGGTGTTCAATTCGTTTCGACAGTATTAAAGGCATTGGCTCTGGTCATTCTTGTTTTGGGAATACTGTTTTCCGGGACAGGCAGTACACAAAATTTCGTGACTAACTCAGCTATCTTTCATCTTTCGGGCTGGTCACTCTTTGCAGCATTCATGGCAGCTACCACTGGCGCTTTTGCTTCTTACGATGGCTGGAACAATTTAAACATGGTGGCAGGTGAGATCAAAGACCCCAATAGGAATATTACGAGAAGTTTATTGTTTGGCGTGCTAGCCTGCATAATCATTTATCTGTTGATTACGTTGGCTTACATGTATGTCCTGCCGATTGATGAGATGTCACGGTCTTCATTAGTTGCGTCGGATGCAACTGCAAAAGTTTATGGCTCTGCAGGAGGAATGATCATCGCGATTTTAATTGTCGTTTCTGCTTTCGGCGCCACAAGTGTAAACCTGTTGGCAAACGCGAGAGTTGTGTTTGCGATGGCGGACGCAAAGAGCTTTTTCCCATGGACGGGAAAAATTCATTCGAGGTTTCAAACTCCGGGCAACTCAGTTTTGGTATTGGGAATATGGAGTAGCATACTTGTGATCAGTGGTTCCTTTGATATCCTTGCCGATATGTTCATTTTTGTGTCGTGGATCTTTTATGGATTGGTGGTATTTGGAGTTTTTATACTGCGCAGAAAAATGCCAAAGGCAGAAAGGCCTTACAAGGTGGCCGGTTATCCCGTTGTTCCGGCCGTTTTCACCTTATTTACAGCTTTCTATTTGGTTACGACTGTCTATAACGACATCAATAATTATTTGGGCGGGAAGGAACCCTTCATCAATTCAGCGCTAGGAATTTTACTTACCTGTATTGGAATACCCCTATTTTTCTACTTCCGAACCAAAAATAAAAATTAATTAAAGTTCATATTCAATCCATAATCATCAATTTTTCTCGATCCTCTTGACATGAACAATTCTTTTTTCTACATTCGTAACCCGATTCAACGATGCTCTTTCATTTAGGAATCCATTTCCTACCTTGCCTGTTAATTGCTATGGGGAAGACCTGTGTATCCGGGCCGTAGCATATATCCCGATCCGTCGGGACATTCGGGTTGAAGCCGCCGAAAAAAATATTTAAGCATTGAACTCCGTCGAAGGACGGAGTTTTTTTTGGCCTCACCCCCTTAAAGCTCTGCATAGTTCGGTCATCAGCTTTCATAGCCAGGCATTTCAACAAAAAACATTTCTATAAGCTAAAACAGTATTAAATGAACCTGTGCGCTGAGGGAGAGAAACATTGTCAAAGATTAAGCCGCTAAATCATTTTCTTGATCAATTTTCCAAGCATCATCAATCCGTAGTCCACATCTTTGTCCCAGGGTTTGCCAAAGCTGATGCGAATAAAATTTGAATAATTACAAGTCGCCGAAAAAATTCTTCCAGGTACTATCGAAATGTTTTGCTTCATGGCCTCGGTGCGCAATTTGAAAGAGTTAATTTTTTTATTAAGCTCAAGCCATAAAACAAACCCACCATGCGGGCGTGAGATTTTCGTATCGGCGGGAAAATATTCAATGATTCCCTGCATATAACGCAGGCACTGTGTATGCAAAGCCTTGCGCAGATTTTTCAAGTGGTACTCGTACCGTCCAATTTTCAAAAAATGTGCGATAGCTGCCTGTGTTAAAGAAGGGCTACTGATGTTGTGTATCCTTTTTATTTGTCTAACGTCATTGAAAAATTTTCCCGGTATCGTCCACCCGATCCGGTATCCCGGCGTAAGTGACTTAGATAAAGAAGAGCAATGCATGACGAGCCCTTTTTTGTCGTAATACTTACAAGTCCTTGGCCGGCTTTTTCCGAAATAGAGCTCACCGTAAATATCGTCTTCGATGAGTGGGATGTTGTGTTTTGTGATCATGTCAACTAACTTCCTTTTATTCTCATCGGGCATACAGCTTCCTAGTGGATTGTTAAAGTTTGGAACGACAATGCAAGCTTTGATGCAACATTTATTAATTGCTTTTTGCAAACAATCCAATTCAATGCCATTCACAGAGCATGAAGTGACTTCGACCACCTTCAATCCGAGGCTTTCAGCCGCCTGGTAAATTCCAAAATACGTAGGACATTCTACAGCTATCGTATCTCCTGGCTTTGTAACCGCCCTTAAACATATCGTTATTGCCTCCAGGCATCCTGATGTAACAATTACCTCTTCCGGCTGAATTTTTCCTCCCCAGTTAAAGGCAAGTCTTGCGATCTGCTTTCTCAACTCGACATTCCCCTGGGTGTGCTCATAGTTTATGCAGTGATCCTTGCTGTTGCGAAGTGCATACATCACCGACTTATTTAGTTTAGCTGTTGGCAACAGCGAAACATCCGGCACGGCGAGTGCAAAATTGATCACGTCGTGTGCTACAATGTCCGTGTAAATGGACTCAATCATTTCTTTCACACCCACATCATGGGACACAGGCTCCGGTTGCAGTTGTTTGGGCATTGCCGGAAAACGTTTGTGGTTAAAACGCACATAGTATCCCGATTTTGGTCGTGATTCGATCAGTCCTTTTCCTTCCAAATGGTAATAGGCCTGGAACGCTGTACCCATACTGATTCCATATTCTTCACTAAGCATCCGCACCGAAGGAAGCTTATCACCAATTTTGAGAACTTCTTCATCGATCATTTTTTCAATGCCCCCTGCCACTTGCAGATAAATGTGATCGCTGCCGGTAGTAGAAATAGTTTTTTGCATAAAAAGTAATTGAAGTCTGCGGTCAGAGATGTCGGATGTCCGAAGCATGAGTTTGAATCCGATCACCGACTTCATCTGACCCCTGTTAATCTGATCTAGTCAAAAATACAAAAACTGAATCTGTTTTTTACAAAAATATTGAAAGAATTTTGTGAAGAAGTTATTTAAACGGAACAACGAAGATGAAAAAAGAATCCAACAGAGCTTACATTGCATTAGGAGTGGTCAGTTTTTTCTGGGGAACGACCTACATCGCCTCGAGGATAGGAGCTCAACACATGCCCGGCCTTTTTGTTTCCGGCGTAAGGCAATTTTCTTCCGGATTAATTTTGGTGAGTTTCTTTTTAGCACGCGGGTATTCTATACCTGGGTGGGATGCACTGAAAAAAATTTCTTTGCAAGGCATACTGCTGTTGTGTGTCGCCAATGGTTTACTTACCTGGTCGCTGGAATATATCAGCAGCGGGCTAGCAGCAATCATCGCGGCTTTAGTTCCTTTGTTTATCACCATTTTTACAATCTGGCTGTCGCGCTGCACAAAGGTTACAAAGTGGATGATCATTGGAATGCTCATCGGGTTTGGCGGAGTCCTCACCATCTTTTATGATTATCTCGGGCAACTTCACAGCAAATCATTTGTGTTTGGCGTGGTGCTGGCCTTGCTTTCTACACTAAGCTGGTCCTTTGGCACGGTCTACACGTCAAAACAAAAATTATCAACCGACATTCTTTTTGCCGTAGGACTGCAAATGTTCATCGCTGGTGTCGTAATGCTCATCGTTTGTGGGTTGACAGGCAAGTACGCAAACCTGGCTGACACGGGTCACGCATCATGGCTCGCCCTGGCGTACTTAATAGTCTTTGGTTCATTATTGGCGTACTCAGCATATGTATTTGCAATAAGCAAACTACCGCCCGCGCAAGTTTCCATTTACGCATACATCAACCCTATTGTCGCAGTAGCATTGGGCTGGCTTTTGTTACAGGAAAAAATGAATGCGAATATGGCGTTAGGAACAGCGATTACTTTGAGTGGTGTGTGGTTGGTAAACAAAGAATTCAAAAAAACAAAAACAACAACTCAGTAAACCAGGATTACTATGAATACCAGGGTCATTATCGCAAATTCTTCTCATGCCGATGTCATTTCATCAATCGGGAAACAATCATTCCGGGATGCATTTGCTCATCTATTCAAAAATAAAGAGGACTTGCTCGAGTATCTCGAGTACACTTATCATCGGGATAAAATTTTGAAAAGCCTGGAAAAGGAGAACAATGTCTTTTTCCTGGCATTCGTTGAGAATGTTCCTGTCGGTTTTGCGAAGGCAAAGAAATATTCATTGAATGAACAAATAGAGTCCATAGCCCAAATGGAGTTGCAAAAGATCTATGTTCTTTCTTACTACCACGGAAGCGGTGCCGGGCAAGCACTGCTTCAGGCCGTTATCGATCTGGCTAACAAAGTGCAACCCGATTTTCTGTGGCTCGATACGCACATCGATAATGGGAAAGCAATCCGCTTTTATGAAAGAAATGGTTTTAGAAAGGGAGGTAAATATTTGTTTACAATCGGCACTCAAACGTTCGCGTACCACCTGATGTGCTTACCTCTCGCAGTGATGGAGACTTGTTAACAACTTTAAAATTTCTGAGTATGACTAATAACCGCAATTGTCAAATTATCATCAGGCTGGCCGATTTCAGCGACGCAACTGAGATTGCCGATTTACTCGAAGATTCTTTCAGCGAATACAAAAATTTGTATACGAAAAAAGCCTTTAAGGAAACGATCCTGGGAGTATACAAGATAAAGGAACGTGTTTACAACAAAAGAACCTGGATCATTTCGATTGATGGCGTGATAAGCGGCACCATCTCTCTTATCCCTGCAAATGGTACGTTGTATATAAAAAGTGTAGCTGTCGCTCCAGAGGCAAGGAGACGAGGATTGGGGATATTAATGATGAAGCACGCGGAACACGAAGCCGGGAGAATGCGACTTCGATACCTCGAACTTACAACAACGCACTTTTTGTCGGCAGCCATACGCTTGTATCAAAATCTTGGCTTCGAGCAACGCGGACAAAAAGATCTGTATGGCACACCTCTTATCAGGATGTTAAAAGATTTAAAGCCGAATATTTTTTCTCGAAACAAAGCAACCACCAGCTACGATAATCAATTGTCATGAAAACTAAGAGTGATTTCGCCTTGAGCGGTGCCTCCACTGATAATTCAAACAGCGATATGACGCTCGCCCGGGAAAGCAATAAAAAGTTTGTCATAAAAAATTGTTCCCTGGCGGACGCCGATTCAATTTTAGCGTTGTATGACTCCGCCGTGAGCCTGCAAACACAAAAAAATACGGTGGTGTGGCCGACGTTTGAAAAGTCTTTTATTGAAAAAGAAATTGAGGAGGAGAGGCAATGGAAGTTAATGGTCGACGGGCAAATTGCCTGTAACTGGGCCATTACGTTTAGCGACAAAGAAATTTGGACGGAAAGAGATAAAAACGATTCCATTTACATTCATCGTATTGCGACAAACCCGTCGCACCGCGGCAACAGGTTTATTGATGCCATTGTGAGCTGGGCACGAGAATACGCCAGGTCAAAGGGAAAGCGATATGTGCGACTCGACACACTAGGAAACAACACCAGGTTAATTCAACATTATACTTCGGCTGGCTTTGAGTTCTTAGGGATTTTTAGACTGGACAACACGCAAGGTTTACCGGCACATTATCAGGAAGAACCTAACTGCTGCCTTTTTGAAATGCCAGTCAATTAAAAAATTAAACTAAACACGCACCGATGGAACTGACTACAGAAATCAAGATCCGCAAAGCTTCCCATTCCAGGCTTCATGAAATAGATTTCAAGCACCTGCAATTTGGAAAGCATTTTTCCGATCATATGCTCATTTGCGATTTCCATGACGAGCAATGGCATGAACCAATTATTGTTCCGTTTGCAAATCTGAGCCTCAGTCCGGCAACCCTGGCCTTCCATTATGGTCAGACGGTTTTTGAAGGAATGAAGGCCTTCCGCATGTTCGATGGACGCGTCAATATTTTCAGAATGGATAAACATTATGATCGATTTGCGCGGTCACTGGAACGAATGAGCATGGCTGTTGTTCCCAAAGAGATCTTCATGGAGGGATTAAAAACGCTGGTTGATCTCGACAAGGAATGGATACCACAGGAGGCTGACTGTGCGCTGTATCTCCGTCCCTTTGTCATTGCTACAGAAAATGCATTTGGAGTAAAAGTTTCCAGTGATTATCGGTTCATCATTTTCACCGCCCCGGTTCCTTCGGTATATTCCAGGCCAATTAAAGTAAAAGTAGAAACAGAATATATCCGCGCGGCAAAGGGTGGAACAGGATTTGCAAAATGCGGCGGGAATTATGGAGGTGCTTTTTATCCAACCCAGTTAGCAAGACAACAGGGCTACGACCAGCTACTTTGGACTGATGCGGCACATCACAGATTCATCGAAGAGTCAGGAATGATGAATGTAATGTTTGTTATTGGTGATACGATAGTAACGCCACCGTCGTCAGATACAGTCCTGGATGGAGTTACAAAAGATAGTTTGCTGACTCTTGCAACCGATCTCGAATTTAAAGTTGACGAAAGGCCGCTTAGCCTTGACGAACTCGAAAATGCATTTCGGGAAAATTCAATCATCGAGGCATTCGGTGTTGGAACCGCTGCTGTTGTTGCACCCATAAGGACAATTAACATTAATAATACCGACTTTCATTTGCCTGAGCACAGCCATGAAAATTTATCACACAAACTAAAACAAAGGTTAGAGCGGATACGAACAGGTCAGGAAGAAGACCTGTACAACTGGTGCCATGTAGTTTAGAAATACCATAAGTTGGTTATTCATCGGATCAGCTATTCCTGGCTGATCCTTGTTTTTTGGCCTCACTTCATGCCTTTAGCATCTAACGACAGTTTTCTTTGCGTTCTTAGCGCTACTTAGCGCACTTTGCGTCCTTTGGTCGGACGCAGAGGTTGCAAAGAAGCCGCAAAGGGCGCAAAGCTTACATATTGATATTTTCTTCCTTAATGGATAACCGAAACAAAACAAAAATCGTAGTAACACCTTACCTTCAAATATCAAATCAATAGTTATGAAAACAGTTATCATAACAGGCGTCTCCGGCAACCTGGGACAGGCCGTCGCAAAAAAATTTCTGAGCGAGAATTTCAGAGTAATTGGAACTGTTATTCCAAATGACCCGGTACCA
>VBAU01000472.1 GCA_005883855.1 Bacteroidota bacterium | reverse complement strand
CTAGCTTCGATAATATCCGGGTTCAAGCGATTTCGATGGTCCGTAATGAGAAGTTTTGTTCTACGGTTACCACGATTCAAAAGTAAGGTCATTACCCACTAAACACACGTTCCACCTCGGCTGACATTGCAGGAATAGAGAAAATATCCCAGGCCATCGATGCAAGCGTCGGAAACCTCTCATGATTCGCGATCCACCAATGCCTCGGTACAGCTTTTTCTGATTCTGTTCCTAAATTCAAATAATCGCTAACCTCATCCATCCCTTCTTGTAATGATATATTCCCTTCAAACTTCCAACTCATGAGTGTAGTTACCTTCCTCGGTGATTGTCGTACTACTGGAAGGGCTGTCGACGCGTCTTCCGTAGGACAATACATATCCTTACGATATTCATCGAACATCTCGTTAAATCTCATCCTCGCTGCATCAATCCACTCCGGGCGTGTTCTCCACTTCCTTTGGAAGTACGCCATCTTCATACGTGGATCCAACACCACTGCCACCATATACACGGGGGATTTGTCAGTCAGCGCGTAATATTCGTCCAGCTTTTTCCAAGCGAGATTGACGCAGGTCGCCAATGCAGATTTCTTGGAGGTATATTTCACTTTGGCATCTTCTAATCGTTTAAGAAGTAGATCCATTGCCGGCAATACGTCGAAAATTGCACCGTTCATCCTATCATCAGTGATATTCCCTTGCATCTCCTTGGTCAATGTCTCAAACGGCTCTAGCAACTCATGCAGTATACGCAAATCTTTCCAATCCCCAGTCGTCAAACGATCCGCTTCAAGTTGCGCTTTATCTTTTGCTGACAAGCCTTGACGGTTAATTGCTGCCACAATGAACGTGTCTAGGGCTTTCTGCAAGACTAATCCACGATCAATCATTTGGAAAGTCGAATTCCAGCGGGTATCGTTGTTTTGACGAAGCATGAATGCTTCTTCAGACTGCAATGTCTCAATTTGTATAGCTAGAAATGAATCGCGACGTTGAGGGGAAGCCCGTATATATCGTACATTGTTATGAAGCTTCCCGATTGGTCCAACCTTTCTCCAGTCCTCGAATTCGGCTGCTTCCATCTCCAATGCTTCTGTATCTTTCCCGAATAATAGCTTTTTGACGGCTAGGTTGAAGATGTGTCCTGAGCAACGTAGCCGACGTCTTTCCCAAGGGATGCGGATGTCGTGACCCCGCCGAGCGAGCTCTTCATTGATCGATTGGACAGCCGTATCATTGTTGGTGGCATTGTCGAGCATCATGTATCCGAGTTTGCCGGTAATCTCATATTTCTCCAAGACATTGACGAGAGCATCTGCGATATTTGCTCCGGTATGTGCGCCCCTCACTTTGGGGAGTCCAATTGTGGCTGATCGTAGGCTTTTATCGATTTGAGTCCAATGGGCGACGACTCCAAGCATAGAGTGGCCATTGGGCGATGTCCACATGTCGCAGGAGATGTGAATCTTGGAGATGGCCGCGTTGAGATGACATTTGATGATATTTCGACTCGCTTTGAAACGGTTCATGGCCCAGGTGCGCATAGTATTGCTAGATTTGGGAATCGCGCTGATTGCTTCAGGTCTGGCACATGCGATCATCTCGCGCCAATACTCGCTTTGGATCTCGTGAAATGGAATTCGATCTAGCAAAATCCATTCAATAACTCGCGATCTGAACAATTCTGAGTTGAAGGTCGGTCCCTTGGTGAAAATTGGCGCTAAATTACCATCCGGTAGCTGGGCAGTGACTGCGCTACCCCGATTGCTTGGCAAAATGTTATGAAATAAAGACAGGTGGCGCGCCGGATGAGTTGTTGAGGTGCAAACATACTGACGGGGTGTTTTGCAGAGCTTGCATTGCCATTTGTGGTCGACAAGATGGCCGTGGTTCCAAATCCATGAATGGAGGCGTGGGAGATGCGATGATTCTTGTGAGTTTGATTGCGAGCTCTCCAAGGTGCATTCTGGAGATGAAATAGACTGCACAATCGTGCCATCAACGGGACACGGTGTTGGAGTTGATCTTCGACGTCGGGGGGACTTGCGGATAGGGGATCTCGGGTGCAGGACAGACTTTCTGAAAAAGATATGGTTCTTTTGCGGTGTTTGAGGAGACATACTGACAACTAGGACTTTGCAAATGGGTGACCAGCACGCGCAACTCAAACCAGCGATCTAGGTACTTCTTAAATACTAATCTAAGCGACCATTAGTGACCCATTTAGTCTACCAATGAGCCTTTGTCAGTTGTCAATTCGAGTGATCTATGAGAAGGGTCCTTTGTGTGGATCGAAACTGAAACAATCCGTTTCATCTCCAGAACGATCGATCGCTCCATGTGGCGTTAAACACCTCGGTCGATCGATCTTTTTGGCGATGAAACGGTTCGATCAAGCGAAACCGGAAACCAATTGAGAACACTGCCCGATTATCGATGTCGATCACGGCCTCAGTAAGTTCTTTGGTCGTAAGAACAATTTGGCCCTCTAGAACGACTTGTCTACCCTTCCTGTGCTCTCTTCTAGCTCTAATG
>VBAU01000085.1:27672-28753 GCA_005883855.1 Bacteroidota bacterium | reverse complement strand
TCTGGCTGTCCGTAGCCATATTGTTTTACTGCTACCTCGGGTATGGAATTTTGCTGGTTGCCTTTAATGCTGTCAAGCGGTTGTGTTACCCTTCCCGAAAAAGTTCCGATTTCGAGTTATTACCTGTGACGCTTATCGTGGCCGCTTACAATGAAGAATGCGTGTTGCGTGAAAAAATAAAGAACACACTGCAAATCGATTATCCGTCGCAGCTTCTCCGGGTGATATTCATTACTGATGGTTCAACGGACGGATCTTCTGTGCTGGTTAGCCAATTTCCATTCATCACTCTTCTTCATCAAAGCCCCAGGGAGGGAAAATCGGCTGCGATCAAAAGGGCAATGCGATATGTGCAAACGCCGATTGTGGTTTTCAGCGATGCGAATGCCATGCTCAATGCCGACTGTCTCAAAGCGATTGTTCGACATTATTCCGATCCCGGCGTCGGTGGAGTTGCCGGAGAAAAAAGAATCATAAGGAATTCCTGCAATTCTGTACTTGGTAAAGCGGAAGGAATGTATTGGAAGTACGAGTCTTTTATGAAACAACAGGATTCAAGTTTTAATACTGTTGTGGGAGCGTCTGGCGAATTATTCTCTATCCGCACAGAATTATTCGAGCTGCATGAAAATAATTTAATACTGGATGACTTTATAATTTCCATGCAGGTTTGCCTTGAAGGTTATAAAATAAAATACGAACCGCATGCGTACGCAATAGAATATCCTTCAGCTTCGCTATTGGACGAAGAAAAAAGAAAGATACGAATCGCGGCCGGAGCATTTCAAGCGACCGAGTATTTCACACAAAGGCTGCGTTTTTTCAGACACCCACTTTTAAGTTTTCAATATTTTTCGCGGCGATTGCTTAGATGGATTGCTTGTCCTTTTTTGATTCTAGTGGTTTTTTTCACCAATGTTTGGCTGGTCGCCGATCACCGGGGTATAATCTTTAATTCGCTGCTCCTGGCGCAAGTTCTTTTTTATTCACTGGCGCTCCTCGGCCGTTTTTTTATTCTTGCAGGTTTGCGTGTCGGAATTCTCAACATACCTTTTTACTTCTTATTTATGAACGCTTGTCT
>VBAU01000085.1:12909-27634 GCA_005883855.1 Bacteroidota bacterium | reverse complement strand
CGCCAGACAGTGTTGTGGGAGAAATCCGTGCGTGAGGCCTAAGGATAAATTTGAAACCCGAAATACGAAATCACCAATTCAAGATTCCTAATTACTAATTCCTGCTGCGCGACTACTTTTGTAGGAAACAACAAACATTTCATCGTCACCAGATATATTATCCAATCCAATCGAATATTTAAAAGGTGTCGGACCTCAACGCGGTGAACTTTTTAAAAAGGAGCTCGGCATTTTCACCTTTAATGATCTGTTGAACCACTTTCCCTACCGGCACGTTGATAAAACAAAAGTCAACCGAATTTCAGATATCACTGCTGAAACAGATTACATACAAGTGACCGGTATTTTGTCCGTGATCGAATTAGTTGGCCACAAACGGAGCAGGAGATTGGTTGGTCAGTTGACAGACAGGTCCGGGTTTCTTGAATTAGTCTGGTTTGAAGGAGTTAGCTGGATACACAAGAATTTAAAGGCCGGCGAAAGTTATCTCGTTTATGGGAAAGTAAGTCTTTATCAAGGCCATCCGCAAATGGTTCATCCGGAGATGGAGCTGCTCACGGATGAAATAGCCGAAGGCAAAAATTATCTTGAGCCGGTTTATCCCAGTACCGAGAAATTAAAAGCCAAAGGACTCGGAGGAAGACCAATCGGCAAGTTGACGAAGGTGCTCTTTGATTTGATAAGAGAAAGAGATATTCCCGAAAATATTCCAACTACAACGTTGAAACGGTTAAAGCTCATGGCGAGGTTTGAGGCTTACAGGCAAATTCATTTTCCTTCCTCACAGGAGAAATATGAGCAAGCATTGAGAAGGTTAAAGTTTGAAGAATTTTTTTTATCGCAACTCCGGCTCGGCCTGCTAAGGCAGAAACGTCACCGTTTTTCGAAAGGAATTGTATTTGATAAAGTAGGCGATCTTTTCAATAATTTTTACAGCAACTATCTGCCCTTTGAATTAACGGGAGCTCAGAAGAGAGTGATTAAAGAAATAAGAGCGAACACAGCCAAAGGGCATCAAATGAATCGTTTGCTCCAGGGTGATGTCGGTAGCGGGAAAACGATTGTGGCTTTATTGGCTATGTTATTGGCAATTGACAACGGGTACCAGGCTTGTATGATGGCGCCAACGGAAATATTAGCGCAGCAGCATTACAACAGCATTGTTGAATTATTGAAGGACATTCCAGTCCCCTTGAAATTGTTGACTGGATCAACCAAAGTTGCTGAGAGGAAAGAAATCATAAGGATGCTCAAAGACGATAGTTTGAAAATTCTTGTGGGCACGCATGCAATCATTGAAGAAGTGATACAGTTTAATAACCTCGGACTAGCCATTGTTGATGAACAGCATCGCTTTGGGGTTGCGCAAAGGGCGCGGTTATGGGAGAAAGCGGATACTCCACCTCATATTTTGGTGATGACGGCCACGCCGATACCGAGGACCCTTGCGATGACAGCATATGGAGACCTTGATTACAGCGTAATGGATGAAATGCCGCCTGGAAGACAACTTATCACTACGGTCCATCGTTATGAAAACAAGCGATCGCAGGTCATGGATTTTGTGAAAGTAGAAATAGCAAAGGGAAGACAGATATACATTATTTTCCCGCTGATAGAAGAGAGCTCCAAACTGGATTACGAAAACCTGATGAAGGGCTATGAAAATGTAAAGGCATATTTTCCTGAGCCGAAGTACTGGATCAGCATGGTGCATGGACGACAAAAAGCGCAGCAAAAGCAGATCAATATGCATCGCTTCGTTACGGCGGATACCCAGATCATGGTTTCAACAACCGTGATCGAAGTGGGAGTGAACGTACCGAATGCAACTGTAATGGTCGTTGAAAGTGCTGAGAGATTCGGTCTTTCCCAACTGCACCAGCTGAGAGGCAGAGTGGGACGAGGAAAAGAAAAAAGTTACTGCATTCTACTAACCGCAAATGACATAGGAAACGAGGCAAGGGAAAGGATGAAGGTCATGACCTCTACGAACGATGGATTCCTAATCGCAGAGAAAGACCTGGAATTAAGAGGACCGGGTGACATCGAGGGAACAAGACAGAGCGGTGAATTAAACTTTAGGCTGGCAAGCATAGTCAAAGACAAGCCAATATTGGAAACTGCTAAGAACGTGGTCCAGAAAATTTTGGATGAGGATCCTGACCTGGCTTCGGCTGAAAATTCGCCTGTGAAAAATTTCCTTATGAGGCAGAAAACCGGTACGGTGTGGAGTAGAATTTCCTGACGAAAGTGTCGTGTTTTTTTCTTTCCCGTGGTCTAAGCATTTAGCTGTTAAACGCAAGATTTTGAGATATTTTTCGGTGATTTTGGTTAAATTGGTAAAAACTTACTTGAACCGTACATTCTACATACTTCTTCTTTTTTTATTGCCATCCAGTGCCCTAAGAGCACAGTACAATAATATTGAGTTTATAGAGAATAAGGGGCAGTGGGACAGCCGTATTAAGTTTTCCGGGCAGGTTGCCGCCGGATTGTTTTATGTGGAGCAAAACGGATTTCGGGTTGTGCAGCACGATCCCAAAGATTGGGCTAAGGTTGCCGAACTTACTCATGCCCATGATGGGAAAAATTTCCAGCTATTACAAGAGGGGAATGTGACCATTCATTCACATGCTTATAAGGTTGAATTCTTGAATGGGAACAAGAACGCGCAAATAATTCCGGACAAGCCGTTACCAGGCTACAATAATTATTTTATTGGGAACGATCCTTCCAAATGGGCCAGCGATTGTAAAGTTTACCAGGGTATCACAGTAAAGGATGTTTATCCAAATGTTGATGTTCGCTATTATTCCGACAAGAACGCTGTAAAATATGATCTGATTGTAAAGCCCGGCGCCGATATTTCCAGGATTGCATTACAATATCACGGCCCTGACAAATTGGAAATCAAAAACAGGGAACTAATCATAAAAACTTCGGTCGGCGACCTAAGAGAACTGAATCCCTATAGTTACCAGTACACTGAGCGCGCTTCGATAAACGAAGCTATGAGGGAAGAAAAAAAGGAGATCAGTTGCAAATACAAACTGAATGGTAACATTGTGAGTTTTGAGGTGAAAAATTATGACCCGTCTTCGACATTAATCATTGATCCTTCATTGGTATTTTGCTCTTTCACAGGCAGCACTGCAGATAACTGGGGCTTTACGGCTACTTATGGGCCGGACGGAAGCATGTACGGAGGTGGAATTGTTTTCAGTCCTGGTTTCCCTGTTTCACAGGGAGCATTTCAGACAAACTGGGCAAATGGAGATGGTTCCGGCTGGGGCGCCATCGATATTGGTATTATCAAGCTTTCGCCGAATGGATCCAATCGAATTTACGCTACTTATATTGGCGGGTCGGGTAATGAGCTGCCACAAAGTTTGATCTGCGATCCGCAAGGTGAGCTCGTTATAGCTGGGCGTAGCAATTCAGGCAATTACCCAACAATTCCATCGGGAAGCGGAGGTGTGATCGGCAGCGGAGGCCGTTTTGATGTGATTCTTACAAAGCTAAACGCTGCAGGAAATGGCTTGATAGGTTCAAAGAGAATAGGTGGCACTAATGATGACGGCGCGAATATAAGTCCCTACGGGGGTGGGAGTAATTCTTTGCAGCAGAACTACGGCGACGAGGCGAGAAGCGAAGTGATCCTGGACAACGCCGGCAATATTTTGCTTGCGTCATGTACACAGTCCAATGATTTTCCTACGGCATCACCGTTTCAGGGTTCTAACGCGGGTAGCCCATCACACAATCAGGATGCAGTTGTCTTGAAGATGAATCCAACTCTTTCAACACTTCTGTTTAGCTCATATTTGGGAGGCAGCGGAGATGATGCGGCCTATGTACTATCAATAAATCCAGCAAATGGCAACTTGTATGTGGCCGGGGGAACAGCAAGTAATAATTTTCCTGGAAATAAGGGAGGAACTGTCGGAACAGCTTCCCACGGTGGGATTGATGGATTTGTTGCCATAATCTCTGGCACCAACCTGGTCGCTTCTACTTATTTGGGAACGCAAGGTACTGATCAGATTTATGGTATTCAGTTTGACAAACTGGGATTCCCGTATGTCACCGGGCAAACTACCGGTGCCTGGCCGTTCGTCGCACCTCCCGGAAACCCAGCTCCATTTAACCAACCGGGCGGTAAGCAGTTTATTTCAAAACTACAACCCGACCTTTCGGCGTTTGTATACTCGATAACTTTTGGACCGCCGTCGTCCTTGCCGAATATCTCTCCCACTGCATTTTTGGTGGACCGATGCGAGAATGTGTATGTCTCCGGCTGGGGTGGATGTTTTTGCGATGGGTCGCCAACTTTTTGGCAATATAAAAATGCCGGTACTGCAGGCTTACCCGTGACTCCGGATGCCATTAAGGGTACAACTGACGGCCGTGACTTCTACTTTTTTGTCTTGAAAAAGAATGCAGCTAAGCAATTGTATGGAAGTTTTTTTGGTGAGAACAATACGCACGGCTCCGACCATGTCGACGGAGGTACGAGCCGGTTTGATCAAAACGGGGTCATATACCAGGCTATTTGCGCAAACTGCAAAGAACTAGATGCAAATGCCGTATTTCCGACGACGCCCGGAGCATGGGCAACAACAAATCCATCGGGCTCTGGAGGCAGGTGTAACCTGGCTCTGGTAAAAATCGCCTTTAACCTGGCCGGCGTGAAATCGGGGATCGTTTCAATCATCAATGGCGTCCCGAGAGATTCGGCTGGTTGCGTTCCTTTAACGGTTGATTTCAATGATACAATTCGAAATGCAGTGAGTTATGAATGGGACTATGGTGATGGAAGCCCTCAAATAAAAACTACAAGCCCCACCTCAACGCATGTATTTAATTCAGTCGGCACGTATAAGGTGATGCTAGTCGCAATTGATTCCACCACTTGTAACATTCGTGACACATCGTACGTGCACATACGGGTTGGAGATGTCAAGGCTACTATCGCTTTCAACCCGGTAAAACTAAATCCTTGCGATTCCTTTAAATATAGGTTTGATAATTTATCCACTGCTCCGCTGCCGTTTACGAATACGTCGTTTGTATGGGACTTCGGCGATGGTTCGCCTCGCATCCCATCGGGAACAGCAAGTGTTTTTCATGGTTATGCTGCACCAGGAACCTATAATGTAAGGCTTGTTCTTGTGGATACCAATTATTGCAATGCCCCTGACTCTGTTACCGTACAACTCAGAGTCGCAGCCCTCGTAAAGGCACAGTTTACAACGCCTCCGGCAGGCTGCGCTCCTTACAATGCCATATTCACGAACACGTCGCTGGCAGGTCAAACTTTCCAATGGAGTTTTGGCGACGGTACCACATCGACAGCGATCAATCCAACGCATTTATATTCCGTTCCGGGTACTTATGTGGTTACACTCGTGGCAAATGACCCGGGAACCTGTAACCTGATTGACTCCGCAACATTAACAATTGTTGTGGCTGATAAACCGACTGCGGACTTTAGTTTTGCTCCTGATCCACCTGTGGAAAACACACCAACCGCGTTTACTAACTTGTCATCACCGGATGCCGTTCGGTTTATCTGGTATTTTGGTGATGGCGATAGCTTGAAGACGACTTCAAGACTGCAGGTCTCGCATCAGTACAATGCTACTGGCACGTTCAACGCGTGTCTCATTGCTGTTAACGCAACAGGTTGTCCTGATTCAGTCTGCAAGCCGGTAAGCGCCATCGTGGTCCCCGCAGTAGATGTGCCCAACGCATTTACGCCGTTAAGCGGGGGCATTAATAGTGTGGTGTTCGTAAAAGGGTTTGGGATTACCAAATTGAGATTTATTATTTGGAATCGTTGGGGCCAAAGAGTGTTTGAGACAAACGATAAGAACATTGGGTGGGATGGGAAATTCAATGGCGCGGTGCAGCCAATGGATGTATACGCTTACACGTTACAGGTCGAATTTTTTGACGGGAAACATGCAACGAAGAAAGGTGATTTAACGCTAATCCGATAATGTAAATCTAATTGTGATATCAGATGAAGACGAGTTTCTTTAAATCGGTGCTACTTGCGATTGTGAGTTTGAGCCTTGTGCCTTGCGCCTTCACGCAGGATTTACACTTTTCTCAATTCATGAACTCTCCGCTGCTAACGAATCCAGCTAATACTGGCTTTATTCCGCAAGCAGACTATCGCCTGGGGATAAATTATCGCAATCAATGGTCCTCGATCATGTCAGTTCCCTATAAAACCATGAGCGCTTTTGGAGATGTTCAGGCCTTAAGGAACAAGATTGAAACTGGTTGGCTGGGCTTGGGTGGAGTAATTCTGCACGACGCGGCAGGAAGCGGCAACCTGACATCGACGAAAATTTATGGATCGGTGGCATATCATCAAATGATCAACGCAGGGAGTTTGGTAAGTGCAGGCTTCAATGTTGGTTGGGCTAATAAACAAATCAACGTTACCAATCTTAAGTTTCCCGATCAGTATGATGGAAAATTTTTTGACAACCATTTGCCGACCAGTGTAGCACTCGCGCAAAATAACATTAGCTATCTGGATATCCAGGCTGGCGCTAACTACGCCTATTTCCCAAATGATAAAGTGTACGTGAACGCAGGATTTTCTGCACTGCACGTAAATCGCCCGCGGGAATCTTTTTTCGACCAGGCACCCGGTATTGATAATCGTGTTCCCGTTCGCTTTACAGGTTTCCTGAACGGTAGCTTTAAAATAGACGATCAGTGGATCATTAATCCAAATATATATGTCTCCGAACAGGCAAAGGCTTCCGAAATCGTGGGCGGTTTAAATGCTCATTATAACTTAACTCCTGAAGGCGACAAAGAATTGATCGGTGGACTTTATTATCGCTATAAAGACGCGATCATACCTATGTTGGGATTAGTGTACCAGGACTACACGTTCACTTTCACGTATGATGCCACAATGTCAACTCTCAAAAATTATAACAATACCCGTGGTGCTTTCGAGTTTTCTCTTATCAAAAACGGATTCTTTACAGGGAACACAGACAGGCAATCTTTATGCCCGCAGTTTAAAAATGCCTATTGATAAGGGGAGATAAAACTTTTACTTTCTTTTAGATTTTGGAATCCCTTTTTTATTTGTAAGCGAATCATCTTTGTCCTATGGTAGGATTGAACCGTGCGCTATTGATGTTGCTTGTTTGTTTGTGTCAGTTTTCCCTGCTTAAAGCGCAGTACAATAACATTGAGTTTGTAGAAAACAAGGGCCAATGGGACAGTCGCATCAAATTCTTCGGGCAGGTTTCAGCAGGTGCGTTTTATGTGCAGAAGGATGGTTTTATGGTTGTGCAGCACAATCCCGCTGACTGGGAAAAGATTGCTGAAGCCCGGCATGGACATCAGTTGCAGGGCAATAAAATAGCTAAGCAAACTGCTGTGATTGTTCATTCACATGCCTACAAAGTTGAATTCCTAAATAGCAATCAACATCCCCAGATCATAGCTGATAAACCTCTACCGGGTTACAACAATTATTTCATCGGAAACGATCCCACCAAATGGGCAAGTGATTGCAAGGTTTACCAGGGCATCAGCGTAAAAGAGGTCTACCCAAATGTAGACGTAAGATATTACTCTAACAACGGCGCCGTCAAGTACGACCTCATCGTAAAACCCGGCGCTGACATTTCGCGCATCGCGTTAAAATATCACGGACCTGATAAGCTGGAAATAAAAAATAAGGAATTGATTATTGGAACGTCGGTTGGGGATCTAAAGGAATTGAACCCTTACAGTTATCAGCAGAGTGAAAAAGGTCGTAAAGAAATTAGCTGTAAATACAAATTGAAGAATGATGTAGTCACTTTTGATGTGAAAAACTATGATCGCTCTTCCACGCTCGTGATAGATCCTTCCCTGGTATTCTGTTCTTTTACCGGAAGCACAGCAGACAATTGGGGTTTCACTGCCACATTCGGACCGGATGGAAGCATGTTCGGCGGTGGAATCGTTTTTAACGCTGGTTTCCCCGTATCACCCGGCGCTTTTCAGACAACTTTTGGCGGAGGTATTTCAAGTGAATTTGGAGCCGATGGTTTTGACATTGGCATCATAAAACTTTCACCAAACGGGAGCAACAGAGTTTACGCAACGTACATCGGTGGTTCAGGAAATGAGTTTCCGCAAAGCCTTATTTGTGATCCACAAGGTGAGCTTATTATTGCAGGCCGCACGAATTCCTCAAATTACCCGACGAACCCATCCGGTAGCGGAGGGTTGATTGGGACGGGAGGTTTGTTTGACATCATTGTCACAAAGCTTAATGCTGCTGGTAATGGACTGATCGGATCCAAACGAATTGGTGGTGATAAAGATGATGGTGCGAACATAACGCCTTACGGAAATGGCGCCGCATCACTGCAACACAATTACGGTGATGAAGCCAGGAGCGAAGTGATTTTGGACAATGCCGGAAATATTTATCTCGGTTCGTGCACCCAGTCAAAAAATTTCCCCACTGTCTCGCCCTTTCAATCTGCGAATGGCGGTGGACAGGATGGAGTTGTTTTGAAAATGTCGCCGGATGTTTCCACGCTTTTATTCAGCAGCTATCTTGGTGGTGATGGCAACGATGCCGCCTACGTGTTGGATATTAACCCGATTACCGGGAATCTGTATGTAGCAGGAGGCACCGAGAGCAGCACGGCTAGTTTTCCCGGTAATCATAGTGGAACGGTTGGACCTACTTACTCAGGAAATATTGATGGCTTCGTTGCGATTGTTTCCGGCACGTCTTTGACTCGCTCCACCTTTCTCGGCACGAGCAGCTATGACCAGGTGTACGGGATTAAGTTTGATAAAAGTGGATTCCCCTATGTGATGGGTCAGACAATGGGGACATGGCCGCACATTAATGCGGCGTACATCAATAATGGCGGTAAACAATTCATTGCAAAATTGAAACCCGACCTTTCCGCTTACGTTTACTCGACTGTTTTTGGATCCGGATCTGCCCTTCCAAATATTTCACCAACCGCTTTCCTTGTTGACCGGTGCGAAAATGTTTATGTTTCGGGGTGGGGCGGATGTTTTTGCAATGGATCGCCAGCGAATTTCGAATATCCAAATGCGGGGACAACGGGATTACCCGTTACCTCCAACGCAATCAAAGCCTCTACTGATGGGCGGGATTTTTACTTCTTTGTTTTGAAAAAAGATGCTGCCGCGCAATTGTATGGTAGTTTTTTTGGAGAGACAAATTCCTACGGAACTGATCACGTCGATGGGGGCACTAGTCGTTTTGACCAAAATGGAATTATTTACCAGGCCATTTGTGCTAATTGCGGTAAAGAAGGCACATTTCCTACAACGCCCGGAGTGTGGTCAACAACCAACCGGGCAAATGAGGGTAGCGAATGCAATCTCGCTCTTGTCAAAATTGCTTTTAACCTCGCCGGGGTAAAAGCTGGAGTGTTGCCAAGTATTGATGGTGTTGTACGTGATTCAACAGGGTGCGTACCGTTAACAGTGGATTTTACCGACACCATTAAAAATGCGGTGAGCTATGAATGGAATTTTGGCGACGGCAGTCCTCAAATCAAAACGACCGTACCAAACTCATCTCATACATATAACTCGGTTGGTACTTATAAGGTAATGCTTGTGGCTGTCGACTCAAACACGTGCAACATTCGTGACACATCTTATGTGCATGTAATTGTAAGAGACAATAAAGCAGTTCTCAGATTCAACCCGGTAAAATTGAATCCATGCGATTCATTCAAATACCGGTTTGATTCTACAGCACCAATTCCTTTCGGTAATAATTCTTTTACATGGGATTTTGGCGATGGATCGCCGCGAATGGTGACTGGAACTTCAAGTGTTTTCCATAACTATAATGCCCCCGGGACATTCAATGTGAAACTTATTTTTAGCGATACGTCTTTTTGTAACTCACCCGACTCGGTTACCGTGCAATTGAGGGTAGCGGCGTTAGTAAAAGCGCAATTTACCACAGATCCTGCGGGCTGTGCTCCTTACAACGCCGCATTTACAAACACTTCCCTGGCAGGTCAAACTTTTCAATGGGATTTTGGCGATGGAGGTACATCCACGGATATCAATGCAACTCATTTGTACCCGGTTGCCGGAACGTACACAGTTACGTTAATAGCTAACGATTCCGCAACGTGTAATAAAACGGACACGACCAAACTGACATTGATCGTCCAGGATAAACCCAAAGCTGATTTCGCTTTCAGCCCGGATCCACCAGTTGAAAACACATCCACGACGTTTACAAACCTTTCATCACCGGAGGCAGTTCGCTTCCTTTGGAAATTTGGGGATGGGGACACGTTAGCAACAACGTCCCGCCTCAATGTCTCTCATCAGTACAATGCTACCGGGAATTTTAATGCATGTCTCGTTGCCTTCAATGTCGCAGGATGTCCTGATACAGTCTGTAAGCAAGTGAGTGCATTGGTAGTGCCTGCAGTGGATGTGCCGAACGCATTTACACCACAAAGCGGCGATATCAATAATAAAATTTTTGTCAGGGGATTTGGAATTAGCAAGATGAGATTCATCATTTGGAACCGGTGGGGGCAAAAAGTTTTTGAAACCAACGATAAGGACATTGGGTGGGACGGCAAGTATAAAGGTGCGTTACAACCGATGGACGTATATGCCTATACTTTGGACGTAGAATTCTTTGATGGAAAGAGGGCCAGCAAGAAAGGAGACATAACCGTGATCAGGTAACGGATGAATATCGAATAAGGAACATCGAACGTCGAATGTTGAACTACGCCGTTGAAGGTACGTTCAGGTTCTTTATTCCTCATTGGATGTTCCTGGTTCATTATTCTTCTCGCTTTTTTATCCGAATTTTACAGCATCAAGCAAATATGATGACGACAGCCACAAAAACTGTTCTTGCAGGCAGGCATATCGAACAATTCAAAAAAATATTGGGAGACAAATATGTGCTCGTTGATGAAGAATCATTACATAATTATTCTCATGACGAAACGGAGGACCTGCACTTTCCACCTGATGTAGTGTTAAAACCTCGTACACCCGAAGAGATCAGCGCCATTCTAAAAATTTGCAATGAAAACAAAATTCCAGTCACGCCTCGGGGAGCAGGAACGGGTCTGAGTGGCGGTGCGCTTCCTCATCTTGGCGGTGTGCTTCTTTCAACCGAGAGGATGAACAAGATCCTTGATGTTGATGAAAGGAATTTACAGGTCACTACTGAGCCAGGAGTGATCACGGAAGTGCTTCAGCTCGAACTAAAAGAAAGAGGATTATTTTATCCACCTGACCCAAGTAGCCGTGGGTCATGTTTTATTGGTGGAAATATTTCTGAAAACAGCGGAGGTCCAAAGGCCGTGAAGTATGGAGTAGTAAAAGATTATGTACTAAATCTTCAAGTCGTTTTGGCCGGCGGTGAAATTATTTGGACAGGAGCCAACGTATTGAAGAATGCGACAGGCTACAACCTCACTCAATTAATTGTAGGCAGTGAAGGAACACTTGGTATTGTGACGAAGATTGTTTTGAAGTTGCTTCCGTTTCCAAAATACGATCTGCTTGCGCTGATCCCTTTTCGGTCAGCTGAAAATGCCTGTGCTGCCGTTGGTGCGATTTTCAGGGCCGGCTATATACCAAGCGCCCTGGAGTTTATGGAAAGAGATGCACTTGACTTTGCAGCGAAGTATATCGAGAGTACGGCAGTGACGATCGAAGATGACGTACAGGCACATTTGCTGGTAGAAGTTGATGGAAACAATTTGGATGTGTTGATGCAGGACATGGAAGGGATCACCAACATTGCTATGGGATTTGATTGTGGCGAAATCCTGTTCGCCGATAGTGAGCAGCAAAAAGCAGAATTATGGAAAATGAGAAGACGAATCGGTGAAGCCGTGAAGGCACATTCTATCTACAAAGAAGAAGACACTGTTGTTCCAAGAGCTGAGCTACCTGTTCTTTTAAAAGCAGTGAAGGAAATAGGAAAGAAGTACGGGTTCCATTCTGTTTGTTATGGCCACGCCGGCGATGGTAACCTGCACGTGAACATTATCCGCGGCGATCTGACAGAAGAGCAATGGAATGGCTCGTTAAAGGAAGGCATATGTGAAATATTTGAATTGGTAAAACGTTTGGGAGGGACCATCAGCGGCGAACATGGGATAGGCCTCGTGCAGAAGGAATACATGAACATTATTTTCGACGAAACACAAATGCGGCTGATGAGAGAGATCAAGAAAATATTTGACCCGAATAACATTTTAAACGCAGGAAAGATTTTCGATCTAAACAGTTAAATGAATGATATGAAGAAGATAATACTGTCGATGGTTTTGCTTGTGGCAACCATCTCAATTTGGGCCCAGGAAGAGCAGGAGAAAGGATTTAAGAAACAAAATCTTTTTACTGGCGGTTCTGTTATTGCTTCGTTCTACTCGGGTGGAACGATCTTAGGAGCAAATCCGGTCTTTGGTTATAAACTCACCAATTGGCTGGATGGAGGCATCGCCTTTAACTACACTTATCAAGGTTCCCGTGATAATTATGTTATCAATGACAAGATTCGCCAACACGTGTTTGGCCCGGGTGTGTTTACCAGGATATTCCCGGTTCCTTTCTTGTTCCTCCATGCTCAGGCCGAGCACAACTTCAATAATTGGTCGTATGAGGACCCCTCATCCAGCTATAAACAAAGCAATGTTACAGATGCAAATTCCTTGCTTCTAGGAGGCGGTTGGGCTCAAGGAAGGCAAAAGGGATCCAACAGTTTTTTTTATTTGGAAATTCTATTTGATGTTCTAAAAAACAAGTACTCTCCTTACGTTAATAACGTTTACGATCCAAATACGGGTTTGGTCGCAAGAACGGATGCACTTCCCATTTTCAGGGCGGGTATAAATATTGCATTGTTCCAGGGCAAGAATAAGAACCGGCCTAATGAGGAGCCGGGCGATGGCCGCAAACAGCCCAGGTCTTATCAAGGCTATTGAAGAAGTTGTGCAGGTTCACTTAGCACGGTGATTCTTTCCTTTGCCGTTTCATAAAGAAAGCCCTGTTTTTCAAGCCGGTCAATGTGAGCAAGCAGGTGATCAAAGAATCCAGCTGAATTCAGAATGAAAATTTTCTTGTCGTGAATAGAAAGCTGGTTCCAAGTCAGCATTTCAAAGAATTCGTCGAGCGTGCCAAAGCCACCCGGTAAAATGATCGCTGCATCGCACAACTCATACATTTTTTTCTTGCGCTCATGCATATCATCCGCAATTATCAGGCTTGTGATGCCGTGGTGTTGATGTTCCCATTCCACCAGGATATGCGGAATGATGCCTGTAACCTTTCCGTTGTGCTGCATCACCTCATCGGCAACGATTCCCATAATCCCCGTGCTGCCTCCACCGTAGATCATTTCAATGTTATTCTGCGCCATGATCTTTCCCAATTGACGTGCATGTTCAGCATACACTCCATCTGTTCCATTTCTGGATCCGCAAAAGACGGCCAGGGAAGTAATTGACATGGTTGCGCAATATTACTTGTTAAATGGAAAACAAATTTGTTATCTTCAAAATTCATTGTCACTTTTCTAGCAATTGAACAAAAATTAATTTATGTCCCCAGGCTTGTTATTTGCATTTGTAATCGGGTATTTTATTTTACTTCTGATCGTTGCCTGGTACACTTCGCGCAATGCCAACAACGAATCTTTTTTTATTGGGAATCGAAATTCAAATTGGATGCTCGTGTCATTCGGCATGATCGGCACTTCTCTTTCAGGAGTGACATTTGTATCCGTGCCGGGTACGGTAGGTGTGGCGGGGTTTGCCTACTTCCAGGTGGTGCTCGGTTATTTTATTGGTTATTTTATTATTGCCTTTATCCTGCTTCCTCTTTATTACCGGATGAACCTGACGTCCATTTACAATTATCTCCAGCATAGGTTTGGAATGACATCTTATAAGACCGGCGCTTTGTTTTTTATTTTATCAAGAGTGCTCGGCGCAACAGCAAGGCTCTATCTTGTCATCAATGTTCTACAGATCTTTATTTTGAAGGACATGAATATTCCCTTCGCGTTTACAGCGTTCGTGATCTTGTTGATGATCTTGTTATACACATTCGAGGGTGGCGTCAAAACAATTGTCTTTACAGACACCCTGCAAACGACCTTTATGCTTTTGGGCCTCATCGTTTGCATCATTTACATCATGAACAGCATGGGTCATTCGGTAGGCTCCACGCTCCATGAATTGAACGCCAGGGGATTCACCAGAATTTTTAATACTGATGTAAATAGCCCTGGTTTTTTCATTAAACAAATCATTGGCGGGTTGTTCATTACGGCGACGATGACAGGTCTTGACCAGGAAATGATGCAGAAAAATATAAGCGTAAGAACATTGTATGATTCAAAAAAGAACGTGCTCACTTTTAGTGTGATCATTGTGATCGTAAATTTTTTATTTCTCTTCATGGGTGGATTGCTGTATTTATTCGCTTCGTCAAAAGGCATCCAGACTGCCCCTGACGACCTGTTTCCAACGGTCGCACTACATTTCATGGGCAATATTATACCGATCATTTTCGTGATTGGATTGATTTCGGCTCTTTTCCCCAGCGCCGATGGCGCTCTCACGGCTCTCACCTCTTCCTATTGCATTGACATGCTGGGTATGAAGCGTCGGGATGATTGGGATGAAAGGCGGAA
>VBAU01000085.1:480-12894 GCA_005883855.1 Bacteroidota bacterium | reverse complement strand
TCATTTTTGCGATTATCTTTTTCCTGGTGGTGATGGGTTTTAAATGGGTGAATAATAAATCCATTATTGATGTTATTTTAAAAGTGGCAGGGTTTACTTATGGACCGTTACTTGGTCTGTTTGCTTTTGGTATTTTGACAAAGCGATCGATTAACGACAGGCTGGCAATTTACGCTTGCATCGCCGCCCCCCTCATTATCTGGGGCATTGATTTTATTAATAACATTGAGTGGTATCAAAAGCAATTTCACTTAACCGGCAATTGGGTTGATTCTGTGAAAAATTTCTCGCAATCCGTTTTCGGCAAATTCAAGATCGGCTATGAGGTTCTCATCTACAATGGGCTTTTGACTTTCCTTGGGTTGTTACTGATTTCAGCAAAACAAAAAAGAGGTAGTGAACCATTAAGAAGTTAAGGCCATTAAGCCTTAACTTTCTTAATGCCTTAATGGTTTCCAATAACAGCCCGAGCGGGACCACAAATTCACTGCGACGTATATTTTATTATTTTTATCGCACTAAACGAAACGAAGTTGGAACAAAAGTGGAATGAACATATAAGAAATTCGCGTCAACGTAATTGGACGGAATCAAAAGCTCACTCGAGCTGGCAAATATTTAAGATCATGGCTGAGTTTGTAGATGGTTTTGAAGCCTTGGCGAAAATCGGGCCGTGCTGCTGCATTTTTGGGTCAGCCAGGGTAGGACCAGGGAATCGCTACTATGAACTGGCGGTCGAAATAGGGAAACGACTTGCTGAAGAAGGATTTGGCATTATCAGCGGTGGTGGCCCCGGTATGATGGAAGCGTCGAACAAAGGTGCGCAATTGGGCGGTGGCAAATCAGTGGGACTGAATATCGAGTTGCCGTTTGAACAGGGATCCAATTCATTTATTGACAAAGAACACAATCTGAATTTCGATTATTTCTTTGTACGCAAGGTTATGTTTGTAAAATATTCGCAAGCATTCATCATGATGCCAGGAGGTTTTGGAACAATGGATGAATTTTTTGAAGTACTCACATTGATACAGACTGGCAAGATGCTCCAAGTCCCCTTGATCGTCGTGGGAAGCGAATATTGGAGCGGATTGTTGAGTTGGGTAAAGGAGACAATGATGACTAAAGAAAATAACATTTCACCAAAAGATTTTGACCTTCTTAAAATGGCAGATACGGCAGAAGAAGTGGTACAACATGTGTTGAACTTTTACACGCAACACGCACTTCAGCCAAATTTTTAATAACGGCCAGGCCGCGTTTAGCGGCCAGACCCCTTAAAGCTCTGATGTGGAATTAATCAACGACCAGGCCCAACTGTATGCAGAAAAATTTTCATCGCCAGAAGGTGAGTTACTGCACACAGTTAACGAATTCACTCAAAAACATCCCGAAGCACAAATGCTAAGCGGGCATTTGCAGGGCAAGGTTCTCGAAATGTTGAGCTGCATGATACGACCAAGACGCATCCTGGAGATCGGCACGTTTACGGGGTACAGCGCTCTTTGTCTTGCGAAAGGTCTGACAGAAGATGGCCAACTACACACCATAGAAATAAGAGAAGAAGAAGCCGTAAAAGCCCGTGAGTTTTTTTCGCAATCTCCCTATAATCCCAGGATAATTTTACACCTGGGTTCCGCGTTAGATATTATTCCTAAGCTGGAAGATACCTGGGACCTGGTATTTATCGATGCGGATAAACCTGCGTATGTCCAATATTTTAACCTTGTTTTGCCGAAAGTCAGGAAAAACGGGTTTATTTTCGCAGACAATGTATTTTTTCACGGCCAGGTCCTGGAGCAAGAGGTAAAAGGGAAAAATGCCATCGGAATAAAAGCTTTTAACGAACACATTCAGGAGCGAACAGACATAGAAAAAGTCATCCTTACCCTTCGTGACGGCCTTTTTTTAATCAGGAAATTGTAGCTATCCCATGCAAAACAAAGCACGCGCTATCTTCATTGTTTTTTTGCTGAGCTTACTTGGCAAGTTTTCGCAGGCACAGCCTGCCGACGCTGTATTGGCTTACATTGCCCGTTATAAAGGTCTTGCCATTTCGGAAATGCAGCGTACCGGGATTCCGGCGGCGATCACCCTTGCACAGGGCATTCATGAAACGGATGCTGGCACGAGCGACCTGGTGAGAAAATCGAACAATCATTTTGGAATTAAATGCAAGGACGACTGGGATGGGCCGACTGTATCACATGATGATGACGCAAGAGGCGAATGCTTTCGTAAATATGATGCACCAGAGCAATCATACCGCGATCACTCGGAGTTCTTAAAAACGCGTTCAAACTACGCGTCACTGTTCAAGCTTGACCCAACCGATTACGAGGCTTGGGCCTACGGCCTTAAAAAAGCAGGCTATGCAACCAATCCAAAATATGCGCAGGTACTTATTAAACTAATTCATGACTATAACCTGGAAGATTATACGTTGATTGCATTAGGCAAAATGAATCCAGGGGATGGCCTGGCAAGAAATGACAAGCCCGTTGGAGGAAATGTTATCGAGGCCAAAAATGCAGACGAGAAAAAAGCTGATGTAGTTCCGGCAGTTTCTATGCAGTCCAGCTACCCGTCAGCGGAATTTAAGATAAATGATACAAGAGTGATCTATGTAAAAAAGGAAACTTCTTACCTGGATATTGCCCAGCGATATGAAATTGCGCTTGCGAAGCTTTTTGAATTTAATGATTTAAAACCTCTGGAAGTGACCTCAACTGATCAGTTGGTTTTTGTTCAGCGCAAAAGGAGAACGGGAGATCACGAGTTTCATGTTGTGCAGACCGGAGAAAATCTTAACAGCATTGCCCAGACAGAGGCTATACGACTGGAAAGCTTGCTTGAATATAATAACCTGACAGGTGGTATGCAGCCGGCTGTGGGAGAAACCTTGTCCCTACGGTCGAAAACGTCATTGATCCCAAGATTGATCTCAAGAAACCCCTTGGCTCAAAAGTAATAATGTCAACCATCAAGGTTCATGATAAGGTTTTCACTATCTATCTTTCTAACGCCGATATTCAGGAAAGGGTAAGAACTATCGCTGAAACGATCAACAAAGATTACCAGGGGAAAAAGCCGCTATTCATAGCCATACTGAATGGTTCTTTCATGTTTGCTGCGGATCTTTTCAAACATCTCACAATTGCCACGGAAATCACCTTTATCAAGCTTGCTTCTTATAAAGGGATGAAATCAACCGGCAACGTAATTACATCCATTGGACTCGACGCTGAACTTTATGGTAAAGATTTGATCATTATTGAGGATATTGTTGATACGGGGAAAACGCTTTATAACTTTCTGCCCAAACTGAAAGACCATCAGCCGGCATCTTTAAAAATAGCAGCTTTATTGCACAAACCAGATGCCACCAAGTTTCCATTAACCCTGGACTATGTTGGTTTTAGTATTCCGGACAAATTTGTGATAGGTTACGGGCTCGATTATGACGGGATGGGTCGTAATCTTAAGGAAATATACCAAGTGGTTTAATTTGTTTCTAATGCGGGTGATTTTTTGTACTTTTTGCCCGTCAATCCAATGAAAGCCGCATTCCAGATATTCCTTTTTCTATTTGCGGGTTCATCCCTTGTTGCTCAACAATTTTATATCCGTGGTGAAGTAAAGGATGAATCAGGGAATCCTTTGCAAGACGTAAATATTCTTCTCCATGCTACTGGTTATGTCTATCACACTGGTTCTTACGGCTCCTTCGGAATTTTAACCAACAGGGCGAATGACTCGCTTACGTTTTGGCTCGATGGATACCAAAACGAAAAAAGGTTAGTTACGCCCGACAAATACGTAACGGTACGACTAAAATTAAATTCCGCTTCGAGCAGCTATATTCACAGAAACAAGTTAACGTCGTTCACAAAGGGACTCAATAAGGATATTCAAAAACAATGGTTCACGGGCGACGAAACGTATGCCAGTTTGATCGAGAATCATTTTGTAAGCGCAAGCAAATATCCGTCTACGTCGATGTCTCTGAGTATAGACAGGGCTTCGTACAGTAACATCCGCCGCTTTATAAACACCAATACACTCGTGCCTCCAGACGCCGTACGGATTGAGGAGATGCTGAACTATTTCAATGAGACATACTCCGAACCGGAACCGGGAAAACTTTTTAAAACCAAGTCAGTGTTGACAGGGTGTCCATGGAACGCGGACAATGAGTTGCTTTTTATAAATGTCAACTCAAAGAAATTGATTCTTGATACGTTGCCGGCAAGTAATCTCGTGTTTCTCATCGACATCTCGGGATCCATGGACATGCCGAATCGCCTGCCGTTGCTACAGTCTGCTTTTCGGTTATTGGTGAACAATCTTCGGGCAAAGGATACAGTGACCATTGTGGTGTACGGCGGCATTACGGGGATAAAATTGAATGCTACCAGTGGCGCGGAAAAAGAAAAGATCTTGAAAGCGATTGACGAACTTCAACCCGGAGGCTCCACGCCAGGTGAATCAGGAATCAGGATGGCATACAACGCCGCTCAGATGCACTACATCAAAGGAGGGAACAATCGAGTGATATTAGCAACTGACGGCGATTTCAATGTGGGTTTAAAAACAGAAGGTGAGTTGGACGAACTTATCTCGCAACGGCGAAATTCCGGTATCTATCTAACTTGCCTTGGGGTAGGAATGGGAAATTACAAGGATTCAAAAATTCAAACACTGTCAAAAAAGGGGAACGGAAACTTTGCGTATCTGGATAACTTCCATGAGGCTGAAAAAGTTTTGATGACAGAGTTTTCACAGACTTTGTATGCGGTGGCTGACAATGTATCGATGAATGTGGAGTTCGGTTCCGATTATGTAAAAGAATATCGGTTGATTGGTTTTGACAATAAAGTTGGAGCGCTCAATGATACCGCGTCTATGATCGAAGGAGGTGAAATTGGTTCGGGTCATTCCATGACTGTTGTATTTGAAATTAGCCCGACCGATTTTACTAAGGATGCCGTTGCAAGAGATTTTTCACCTGGTAACATTGTTGAAATCGAGCTTCTCTATAAAATGCCACATGATACAAGTCAAAGGCAATTCGTCAATTCAGTTCCGCTTGTGTATACTGATTTTAATTCCATTGATAAACAGCTCCGTTTTTCGACGGCCGTCATCATGTTTGGCTCGTTGCTCCGTTCCTCTGGCGCTGCAAGAAATATCAGTTGGAATGATGTGCTCTTATTAGCCACACAGGCTTCGGATGACAATGATCCGCTCGAACAGGAATTTGTAGCATTGGTAAAACAGGCAAAAACATTGTATTATCGCCAGAAGAAAAAGAGGAAAGATTATTTGACATCTAATTATTAAGTTGTCAGGAAAACATTTCTCTCATCTTATCGAAAAAACTTTTTTCATTTTTGTCGGGATGAGGTTTGAAATTCTGAGAATGACTTAATTTGTCCAGCATCGCTTTTTCCTCCGAAGTAATATGTTGAGGTGTCCACACATTTACATGCACTAATTGATCACCCTTTTCATAAGAATTCACGCCAGGGAACCCCTTTCCTTTTAGCCGGAATATTTTTCCGCTTTGAGTGCCTGCAGGAATTTTAATTTTTGCTCTTCCATCAATGGTGGGCACTTCTATCTGTGTTCCGAAAACAGCATCAGTAAATGAAATGTGCAGATCGTAGACTACATTCAAACCGTCACGCTGCAATTCTTTGTGAGTTTCTTCTTCAATCAGAATGATCAGATCGCCGGGAGGACCACCCCTTTCGCCTGCGTTGCCCCTGCCGCTTATATTTAGCTGCATTCCTTCCAGCACCCCCGCCGGCACTTCAATCGACACGGTCTCTTCAGCATATACCCTTCCTTCGCCTTTACAGGTTGTACATTTTGCGGTGATCACTGTTCCTTCCCCGTTACACGTAGGACACGTAGTAACCGTTTGCATTTGACCCAAAAAAGTATTGGTCACTCTCCGTACCTGGCCGCTTCCGCCGCACGTTCCACATGTTTGAACACTTCCTTTATCCTTCGCACCACTGCCGTGACATGTCTGACAGGGCACATACTTTTTTACCTTTATGTGCTTCGTCACACCCTTTGCAATCTCTTCGTATGAAAGTTTTAGCTTGATGCGAAGGTTGCTTCCTCGCACACCTCTCACACGTTGTCCACCACGAGTACGCTGCCCGCCAAAAAAATTGCCAAAAATATCATCGCCGAAAATGTCCCCAAATTGGCTGAAGATGTCTTCCATGTTCATCCCAGCACCAGACCCGCGTGCCCATAACGATCATATTGCGACTTTTTATCGGTATCGCTAAGCACTTCATAGGCTTCTGCTACTTCCATGAATTTTTCTTCTGCTGCCTTGTCCCCGGGGTTGCGGTCAGGATGATATTGCATGGCTACTTTGCGATACGCTTTTTTTATTTCGTCCGCGGTAGCACTTTTGCCTACACCCAAAGTTTCATAATAATCTCGTTTACTCATATCATCCTCAGGAAGGAATTTTGTTTTTTTTTGTTACCAGCCAGGGTAACTCTGTTCAACACCTGTTGCGTCGCACACTTGTGCTGTTTGAATTCTATTTGCCTACCACCACCTTGGCATGCCTAATGATTTTATCATTAAGATAATATCCTTTTACAATTTCATCCAGCACTTTTCCTTTTAAATCGCCACTGGGCGCCGGAATTTCTGTAATTGCATCGTGTAGGTCTGGATTAAATTCCTGGTGAATGGTTTCCATCGGTTTTAGGCCTCTTGCAAATAAAGTATTGCGCAGTTTGTTAAAGACGAGTAATACGCCTTCTTTTATTTCTTTTATGTCCCCAGCATTTTCAATTTGTTTTTGAGCCCTGTCGCAATCATCCAATACATCCAGCAAATCGACGATCACTTCCTTTCCCGCGGTCTGGATCAGCTCCATTCTTTCCCTGGCATTTCTTCTTTTAAAATTGTCAAATTCCGCAACTTTGCGCACGAATTTATCCTTTTGTTCTTCCAATTCCGTTCTGATCTTTTCCAACTCAGACCCCTCGGAAACTGGCTCATTTAGGTGTGAGGTGCCGCTCAGACTCTCATCCGTGTTTATATCGATATTTCCATTCAAGTCCGGGTTCTCTTCCGGGTTAAACTTGGTGTCTTTGTCCATATTTTTTTTCGGCATTTTTTTAAAATTGACTGCAAAGGTAAGGCAGTCAATAATATTGCCAATGAGACATTTAGGGACAAAATGACCTTTTAGAATGGTCAATGTTCGAGGGTTCTGGTACCAAGTGGCAGAATCCGTTCTAAACTGCTGTGGATGAGTTTAAGACAACTTGTTGAAACTCGAATCAATTACCTTGCGCTGATGAACAAAGTTTATCTGAAACGGAAGATTTCTAATCGAATCTCCGGCGGCCACCCATGGATTTTTGGGAATGAAATCGAACGGGTGGACAATGGGATAAACCCAGGAGATATAGTTGAGGTATTTTTTTCTGATGGAAAGTTTGTTGGTAAAGGATATATTAATCCGAAATCGCAGATCTTAATTCGCTTGCTTACGCGAGATAGAAAACAGCAGATTAACGAGCAATTCTTCATTGACAGGATCGCGGGTTGTTGGGAATACAGAAAAAAGATTGGTTATGTCGAGAATTGCCGCCTTGTGTTCGGAGAATCGGACGAAATGCCGCAGTTGATTATTGATAAGTTCAATGATTATTTTGTCATTCAGACTCTTGCTCTTGGAGTCGATCTTTGGAAAGGCAGTTTTGTTAAGGCTATCAACGAAATTTTTAAACCGCGTGGAATTTATGAGCGTAATGATGCGCCCGTTCGGGAGTTGGAAGGACTACCTCAGCAAAAGGGATTTCTGTCGGAACCGTTTGACACCAAAATCATCATCAATGAGAACGGGTTGAAGTTTTATGTTGATTTGGAAAACGGGCAAAAGACGGGATACTTCCTGGATCAACAGGACAACCGGCGAGCCATTACAAAAATTGTAAAGGGCGCCGAAGTGTTGGGCGCATTTACTTACACCGGTGCATTTGAAATTCATGCCGCGCACAGCGGTGCGAAATCAGTACTGGGAATTGATATTTCTGAGAGTGCCGTAAAACAGGCCGGTGAAAACGCGCTCTTGAATAACTTGCAAGAAGTGGTCCGCTTCGAAACAGCCAATGCATTTAATACGCTTAAGCAGTGGGCGAAAGATGGAAGACAGTATGATGTCGTCATGCTGGATCCTCCGGCATTTACAAAGAGTCGTGAGACAATTCAAAGGGCAATAGCAGGGTATAAGGAAATTAACCTGAGAGGGATCAAGTTGATCAGGCCGCGTGGATTTCTGATCACCTCATCTTGCACGAATCTTGTTTCACCCGAACTTTTTCTGCAAATCATTGACATGGCCGCCAAAGATGCAAAACGGAAAATCCGGCAAGTTGTCTTCCAGACGCAATCACCAGATCATCCCGTTATTCGGGGAATAGAAAGTACGCAGTATTTAAAATTCTTGATTGTTGAAGTGCAATAAAGAAAATACACCGATGCAATGCAGCAAACGGTTTGCACAAATGCAAT
This sequence comes from Bacteroidota bacterium, assembly GCA_005883855.1. GTDB lineage: Bacteria > Bacteroidota > Bacteroidia > Chitinophagales > Chitinophagaceae > VBAU01. The sequence continues at coordinate 4,332 of VBAU01000085.1, read as the reverse complement.
TGGATACGTAGACAGTATTGATCAGCGATTAAATTATTTTGATACTTGGAACTTTCCGGATTCGATTATCTTTCCGTCGCGCTCTCTCAGCTGGTAAATGTATACGCCGCGATTATAATCACTCAGGTTAATAGTTGTTCTTGAAGGAACGTTCTTCTGTTCATAAACAACCTTTCCAAGAAAATTATAAACCTGGATGTCGTAACCCTTCTCGTTTCCTTTTTGTAAATCAAAAGTGATAACAGAAGTGGCCGGATTGGGATAAAATTTCACAGCCCGGTCAGCAGCATCCTGAGGGAGAGTTCGTGATTGTCCCTGCGAATGGATGGCTGTCAATAGAATAATGGATAATATGGGTAAAAGTCTCTTCAACGATACGAATTTACAATTTATTATACCAATAGTAGCCCGTTTTTTTGGTTTGTGCAACGTAGAAATACTAGTCCTTAAAAAACCTTCTAAATCAAAGTCTTAAAGTAGAAAAAAGCTAATCATAATAGTTAATTATTCAATAATCCTAAAGTCTGCTGGATGATTTGAAAGTTCGGAAGGTCGCCGGCCTTTTCAAGTACTTCCGCATACTGAATAATTCCTGCCTTATCGATTACAAACGCTGAGCGCTTCGATACACCTTTCATCCCGTAGGAAAAGGTGTCATATAAGCAATCATAAGCAGTTGAGGCGTCCTTATTGAAGTCGCTTAATAAAGAAAAATTTAGTCGCTGATCTTCTTTAAATTTTGCGAGTGTATATAGCATGTCCACTGAAATAGCAAACACTTTTGCGTTGACATGATTGTACGCGCTTATATTGTCTCTTAAAGAACATAGTTCTGCGGTACAAGTTCCTGAAAAAGCCGCAGGGAAAAAAAGCAACAGAATGTTTTGTCCTCGCAATTCAGAAAGAGTTACCTTATTCTTATCTGAGTCGTATAAGGAAAAATCTGGAGCCGGCTGACCAACTGTAATTTTCATCTGTAATTTTTTATGAAACAATGAGAGTAATTTCGCTTCTATTTTATTCAAAGTAACCAAAAACAAACATTATGGGAAAGTACATTACAGAATTCATTGGCACATTCTTTCTTGTGCTTGTCATTGCCTTAACACGCGATCCCGCTGCTATTGGTGTGGTATTGATGGTAATGGTGTATGCGGGCGGCCATATTTCGGGAGCGCATTACAATCCGGCAGTAACTCTCGCAATTTGGGTAAGAGGAAAAGTTTCGGGCTATGATGCTGTCGTGTATATGATCGTTCAAGCAATTGCAGCAATAGTGGCTGCATACGTGGCAAAATGGTATCTGGGTGACCTTGGCCCAGCTACTCTTGAACTAAATGGAAGGATAGCAAAGGCGTTTGTGTGCGAAATGTTGGGCACCTTCGCTCTTGCTTACGTTGTATTGAACGCGGCGACTTCAAAAGGAACAACGGGAAACAGCTTCTACGGATTGGCTATAGGCGCGACGGTGTTTTCTATGGCAGTAGCGTTCGGTGCCGATTCTGGTGGAGCTTTGAATCCAGCAGTTGCACTGGCAGCATCAATTATCAAGGCTTTTGCGTGGAAATATATTTGGGTATATTTAGTTGCTTGTTTTAGCGGAGGCCTGTGCGCGGCTTTAGTATTTAATTACATCAATGTTGAGGATAGACCCGTGCCACCGCTAAAGCCCTGATCAAAATCTGGGACAACGAACAGCGTCAAGGCTGGAGTTATTTTCCCTGAAACCAATGTAGGAAATAGAAATTTCAAAGCCGCCGCGTCCATAGCTGGAAGGTTTCAATTTTGAAACATTCACGTCATAGCTAAGGCATACAGAAAAAGGATTGTAATCGAGCTTGATAGTAGGAATGAATGCATCGTTCCACCGAAGAAAAGCGCCGCCACTAATGGTATACTCCGGGTGGTCATGATCTTCTCCAATCTTCAGTCCATACATCGCACCAGCAACGGTTTCTTTGTACTGCCCCTGCATAGAGTGATCGCCCTGGATCGTTAAATAACTGTAATCAGACACTCCGAAACGAATGCCCCCGGAGAAGACCCATTTAGGAAACACTTCAATATTTGCATTACGATAAAATGATGCCTTTGGTCGATTAAAATGATGATAAGCCGCTCCTAGAAAATAATTATTGTTAGGATTGTCTCCCAGATCTGAATTGAAGCTGATCCCCGCGCTTCCATCGGCATATAAGTAGGAAGCGTCTGTAAAATACTCTCCATCGGTTCCGTTGTCATAAGTTGAATTGGTAGTTACCTTAGAGCGATCGATCCGACGCTGCACAATGCCCCCCATAAATCCCAATGACAAGTATCGATTTTTTTCTGCGCTCAATGACTTATGGTAGTTCAAAGCGGGGAGAATATATGTTGAAGTCCACGAAATTGTTCCCGCCTTGTCATACAAAAGTTGCATACCGACTGTGACAAAGTCATTCGCTTTGCCGATTGGCATTTTATATTCTCCATCCAGCGATGCGGTTTTGTACGCGTTGGTTACACTGTTCCACTGATCTCTGTAAACAGCCTGCACCCTGATATCTCCTGTATAGATTCCGGCGAGGGAAGGATTGCGTAACAAGGGCGCCTCGAAAAACTGGGAGAAATGAATATCCTGCGCATGCATAGAAATTGTAAAAAACAAATTCCAAATTGCAATTGATATGGCTGCTCGTATTTTCATTTCACACGCTATACTAAGATCATTGTATTAAGGCAATATTGCCGGAATATTTTATGGTTTCTCCATTGCTGCAAATTATTTCTATTTGATAAACGTATACGTCGGGCTTGGCTTTAATCCCCTTATAAGTTCCATCCCAACCGGACGAGGCGTCGTTAACAGGGAATTCTATTTTTTCAAAAACAATTTCTCCCCATCGATTAAAAATCATCAACGACTTAACGCGGAATAAACCGCTGCCCCTTAAATAAAAAACATCATTTGTTCCATCGCCATTCGGCGAAAATGTATTTGGAATAAAAAAGTTTTGACCATTGCAGATAACTTTAACCGTTACATCTGCTGAATTTTTGCATCCGTATTTGTCGTGGATTTGCACCTGGTAATTCGTTGTGAATTGTGGGTTGGCTTCCGGTTGCGGACAATCTGTACAACTAAGGTGCGTAATCGGCAGCCAGTTGTAAGAAACAATAGGTCCGGTATAATTCATATTTATTGGAGAAGACGCTCCGGAAATTATCGTTATCGGATTGGAAACGGGATTTGCTGTCGGTAACGGCACAACATTCACTGCGTGGGAGGAGGTATCCGCACATCCTAGTTTATTAGTCGCGATGAGCTGCATGTTATAATTGCCAACGTTGGAATAGGAGACCATCGGATTTTGAATTTGTCCGGTCATCCCATTTCCGAATGTCCATTGCCAGTTAATCGTCGAGTCAGGAAGGCTAAGCACTCCTGAGAACACATCCCTGCCATTTATGCAAACCGTGTCCTTGCCGGAGATCGACAACTCTGGCGTTTTATACACCCGAATGGTATCGGTAATTGAATTGGTACATTGATTTTGCGTAGTGACCGTGAGTTTTACTATATAGGTTCCCGGGCTATTAAAAAAGTGCGACGGGTCAGTGGCCGTGCTCGTGCTTCCATCTCCGAAGTCCCAAACAGTCGAAATAATTGGATCATTGTGCAGAGTGTAATTGATAAAAAATACCTGGCCATTATCGCAGAATTCTTTTTTGTTTTTATCGAAGACAGGCAGGGCTCCAAAAACATTTATTGATTTCGAGCCAATGCCCGCGTCACACCCAAACTTGTCAGACAAGATAACATAGGGGAAATAATTTCCTGGTGTCGCATAAAAATGTGTTAGGGTAGTTTGC
>VBAU01000085.1:0-409 GCA_005883855.1 Bacteroidota bacterium | reverse complement strand
ACAGTAAGCGAATTGCAGGCGGACGTTGGACTAAAGTCAATCGTCGTCGTCGTGTATGGATCATAAAGGTTAACTGTCGCCTCCGCCGAATCTATACATCCGCCCGGGCCTACCAGGAACAATTTCGGATTAAAGGTTCCGTACGAGTTATAAAAATGAGACGGGTTTTGTCCCGTGCCTGTAACGCCGTCACCAAAATCCCAATAAAACGTTTTGAAATCAGAACCTTTGAACGTAAAGCTTGTTACCAAAGGAAGGCAGAATCCGGAGCTATCTGCTATGTCAAATGCTGGTTTGGGACTTCGAATGCTGATGTAGCTTGTTTTTGTCAGAGAGTCCTTGCAACCCACGATGTCGGTAACCCGCAGCTTCACAGTGTAAGTAGTATTTCCCACGGCAAAAGGATGTG
>VBAU01000471.1 GCA_005883855.1 Bacteroidota bacterium | reverse complement strand
CATACTGCAGTTTGAGGCCCTACGTCATTGGGTTAAAAAAACGCCAAAATTGACAAATTTGGAGAGATTTTCAATGAACCAGTGGGGCTGTGGGGAAATAGATTTCACCGTTGAATTCAGGGCATCGAATATGCCCAAATACCCTCTGGAAGGGAGTTCTAATCGCAGGGAAAGGCGCCCGGGGAAGGGGATTTTAAAACAGAAAAATGGGTACGTTTTTGGTTACAGGGGATGAACCACTGGAGATACGGCAAAACGGATGGTACCATTGGATTCAGCGCATCAAATAGGTGTATTTACCCTCTCGAGGGAGGTTTTGACTGTAGATGAAGGAGTCTGTAAGTAGAGAATTAAAAATTGCGAAATCGGGAACGTTTTTGATTATTGACGAAGAACCAGAGCAGATACGGGTAAACGGATGGCGGCGTTGGATTCAGCGCATCGAATAGGACCAACTACCGTCTCGAAGGAGGTTTTGGTTGCAGATGAAGGGTGTAGTGGATGGAGATTTAAAAATTGCGATATTTGGTACATTTTTTATTACTGTAAGAGGACGGATAGAGATACGGACAAACGGATGGTACCATTAGATTCAGGGCATTAAATAGGTCTAGAAATAATTTTGAATGGAATTTTAACTGCATTTCGAAGGTGTTGTTCAGGTGAAGATGTAACTTGCCATATCTTGGGCGGAGTATTTTAATCGGGACTGATCATCACGAAAAATTAGACTGCAATTCATGCAAAGGGAAAATAGCTCGAATGATATGAGTTTGATGTATATAGTAGAATAGATTGAGAAGAGCTTAAATTTTGAATTTGAAGTGAATTGGACAAGAATTGGTGGAGTTATTGATATTCCAGGTTGGTTTCGCTAAAAATGTATATTGGTACCCTTACTGGACTTCAATATATTATTATTATTTTTATGACATATGTGTGCGGAGCACACGGGTCTCTGCTAGTATTGATGAAGCTAACTATATACGGTCTGGTTTGGAGCCTCCAAACCACGGGCTCCCCACGTTAAAAAATCAGTCTCGATCGAAATTTCCAGGAGAGCCCGTGAGACCCCACGGTTTGGAGGGGGGTCCACGGTTTGGAGGGGGGGTTTTCACGGGCTCTCCTCTTATGTAATCCCTCTCTGAATTGTGCTGGTGGAAAATTGCTGCATGTGCTGCACCATCAATTCTCTTGGGAAAAATCTGGTTCTGAAGTATTCTTGACTTTGATGTATATAGAGCTTAAGTTCAAGGCGATTAGTGAATATGACAAGTGGTGGTGGAGTTATACCAAAAGAAGGGTGTAGCTACATACAAATAATAGCCGACTTTGGCGGATTTTGATCAAAATTTAAGCTGGGTACAGATTTCTTGTGTCAAGCAAATTAATATTCCGCCACCACGTAAAATTTTAACTGAATCACCACTGCCGCCATCCATCACCGCCATCCATCCATCACCATCACCATCACCATCTCCATCACCGGTTACCGGTCATGTTTAGTTGGCGAACTAAGGACACTATGACCAAATGAATTCAACTGAACGCGCCGAGTAGGTCTATATTCCATCTTAAAAGAGAGTTCTAATTGCAGAGGGTGAGAGGGGAGGAGGGAGTTTTGAAAATGCGGCAATCGTTGTTCTTAGGCAATGAATGAATTGTGCTATGATCAAGTGGATACCAGAGATCGATTCAGAGCATTAGTTAGGTCTAAAGACACCGCTTATTTCGAAGCTAATTGTAGTTGGGAGGTGCTGAGGGGCGGGAATTTGAAATCGGAAAATGGGAAGATCGGAGATGTTTTTAATTGTCACCAAAGAATCAACGGTGGTATATTTAAAAGGATAAAATTTTTGGATTCAGCACATCAAATAGGTGTATGTACAACTTGAAAGGGAAAGCTAATGGTAGTTGAAGAACGTATTATGAGAGTGATTTGAAAATCGGAGAATCGGATAATTAGGAGATGTTGCAGCTAGTATTGAGAGAATCAATGATGCAATGACGAAACGAAGGGTACATTTGGATTCAGGGCATCAAATAGGTCTATTTACTACTCAAATTGAAAGCTAATAGTAGGCATAGGAGGCGGGAGGTATGTTGCGGTTTCTGTTTTACAAAATCGGAAATGGGAGACGTTTTTGATTGCCGACAGAGCGTCAATAGGTCTATGGCTAAGCAGATGGTACTTTTGGATTCACGAGGTCGAATAGGTTTATTTACAACGTAAAAAGGAACGCTAATGGTAGTTGGCGAAGATATTATATTGGTGTTTCTGTATAACGAAAATGGTCGCCGATGTTTCGATTTGCAAAGAGTAAACTGTTGTATGGCTGGATGGACAGCAATGGGGCGATTCAGCGTGTGAACTAGGTTGATACAAACACTGATTACGAAGGCTAATGGTAGTTGGTGGATTGTACAGGACGTGTTTTGAACAAGTAACGAATTGGAGACGTTTTTTGATGATGGTGAAGTACGGTTCGTTTAGTGGTGCAACAGAGGCTAGAAGGTGGTAGTGCGGGTGGTATAGATGTACGAGCAACTAGAAATGTTATTCTAACGGTAGTTTCGCGATTGTAGATGATGGTAATCGAAACAGCGGGTCACGGAGATGTTGTTCATT
>VBAU01000470.1 GCA_005883855.1 Bacteroidota bacterium | reverse complement strand
TATCAAACCGAAATAAAAACGCCGCGCATTCGAAATTTTGAAAAGGTAGCAAGAAATAAGGGTGAAAAATTTGAAGGCCTTTACTACGATGACAGCGATGTCTACAAGGCTCTGGAGGCAATGGCTTACGCTTTAAAAACACATCCCGACAAGGACCTCGAGGCAAAGGCGGATGAATGGATCGACAAAGTGGCGGCTGCACAACTTCCCGATGGTTACCTCGACACTTACTTTACTTTGCGCGACCTCAGCCAGCGGTGGACAAATATTGAAGCACATGAAGACTATAACGCTGGTCATTTGATAGAAGCAGCTGTGGCTTATTACAATGTCACAGGCAAAAGAAAATTACTGGATGTTGCCATTCGCCTGGCTAACCATATTGACTCAACTTTTCGTTTGGGAAGTAAAAAATGGTTTAGTGGACACGAAGAAATTGAACTGGCCCTGGTGAAGTTGTACCGGGTGACCAATGACGATCGTTATCTAAAACTGGCAGACTGGTATCTACAGCAAAGAGGAAAAGGTGGAATTTATACTTATGGCAAAGGATGGGTTGTGCCCGGGTACTGGCAGGACATAAAACCAGTGAAGGACCAGACCGAAATTACAGGGCATGCTGTTCGGGCAATGTATTTATATACCGGTGCGGCGGACGTTTCAGCGATGACTGGAGATGTAGGATACATGAATGCCATGCAAAAGGTTTGGGAAGATGTGGTTAATCGCAACATGTACATCACGGGTGGTATTGGTTCTGCCGGGGACAACGAAGGATTTACCAAAGATTATGACCTGCCCAATGAAGACGCTTATTGCGAGACCTGCGCCAGCGTGGGTATGGTGTTATGGAACCAACGCATGTGCCAGCTGACCGGAGATAGTAAATATGTCGACGTACTGGAAAGGAGTTTGTATAATGGGGCGCTGGATGGATTGAGCCTGAGCGGTGATCATTTCTTTTACGACAACGTCCTCGCCTCAAATGGACAACATCAGCGAAGAGAATGGTTTGGAACTGCATGTTGTCCCGCGAATATTGCCAGACTGGTTACGTCTGTTGGCAACTATATTTATGGAAAAAGCAACGACGGAATTTGGGTGAATTTATTTGTGGCCAGTAATACAAATATTAAAGTTGCAAATAACGCTGTGGGCGTAAAAATGGAAACGAATTATCGGTGGGATGGCAAAGTGAGATTGAACCTCGAACCTCAAGCGACATCAAAATTTAAATTGTTTTTACGCGTGCCGGGATGGTGTTATAGCAAAGTTGTTCCCGGAGATCTGTATACGACAAGTGGCAGCGAGGCGGTGCAAGATTTATTCAAGCCGGTCATAAATGGCAAGCCAGTTGTTTATAAATTCGAAAATGGTTATGCTGTTATCGAAAGAAGCTGGAAGAAGGGTGACGTCGTGGAGTTTAATTTGCCAATGGAAATAAAGAAGGTGAATGCAAGAGGTGAGGTTAAAATGGACAATGACAGGATTGCCCTTCAACGCGGCCCGTTTGTTTATTGTGTGGAGGGTGCAGACAACAAAGATGGCGTATGGAATTTGATCCTTCCTGCAAACACAAATTTTACTACTACCAGGTACAAGGTTTTGGATGAATCGGTTATTGCCTTGCAAACGGAGTTACCTGCAGCCTTTGCAAATAAAAATGGAGATGGAATTGAAATAGGAAGAAGAAAAGTTACCGCGATTCCCTATTATTGCTGGGCTAACCGTGGCCCTAATGCCATGGAGGTTTGGTTGCCGACAAAGATCAAAGAAGTCAAGATTAATTATGCTTCTAAATATGAAGATGGTGGAAATTATTGACGGATTTGATATTTGATATTTGAGATTTATTTGAATTTTAAACTTTTGTTATGTCATCACGAAGAAAATTTTTGCAAAATGCTTCTGCGCTCACTGCAGGTGGTTTGGTGTTGTCTTCATTTGATAATAAAACCTTCGCCATTTTTAAAAATGGAATTGCACCGTCGGACCAGCTGAACATCGGAGCCATTGGTATCAACGGCATGGGTTATGCCGACCTGAGCGAGATGCTCAAACATGATGGTGTAAATCTTGTTGCTCTTTGTGATGTGGACAAAAGTGTTTTGGAGAAGCGAAAGGGTGATTTGTCAAAGGCGGGAATTGATACATCCAAGGTCAAGACGTTTAGTGATTACAGGAAACTGTTGGAATTAAAAGATGTTAATGCTGTGATCATTGGTACTCCCGATCACTGGCATTGTAAGATCATGGTTGATGCTTGCGCTGCTGGCAAAGATGTATACTGCGAAAAGCCTGTTGGTAGTTCGATCATGGAATGTGCTGCTATGGTAGCAGCCCAGAAAAAATACAATCGCGTGGTGCAGGTCGGTCAATGGCAGCACAGCAATAAGCATTACCAGGATGCGATGGATTTTGCTCACTCAGGAAAATTGGGGAACGTCCGCCTTGTAAAAGCATGGGCTTACCAGGGTTGGATGAAACCGGTTCCGGTTCTGCCGGATGGTAATCCGCCACCGGGTGTTGATTATGGCATGTGGCTGGGCCCAGCAAAAAAACGACCTTTCAATCCAAATCGTTTTCATTTTAATTTCAGGTGGTACTGGGATTATTGCATTGCTGGGTGCAAAGGCCGCTGTACCAAAAAGCATTGTGGCAAGTGGAGGAAAATTTGCTTATCCTGATGATGCAGAAGAAACACCGGATACATTGACTGCAGTCTTTGAGTTCGATGGATTTAATATGCTGTGGGAACACGCCACAGGAATCAATGACGGACCTTATCAACGCGATCACGGCGTTGCATTTATTGGAAATAACGGAACGCTCGTGGTTGATCGCGGAGGTTGGGAAGTGATTCCGGAAAAAATAAATGGAGATAATAAGATGGAAGCAGTCGCAAGACAACAAAGAACAGATGATGGAGTAGCGTTACACACAAAGAATTTTGTAGAGACAGTGCGTTCGAGAAAGATTGAAGACCTTAAATGCCCGGTACAACTGGCAGCGCATGTGGCCACAGTTTGCCAGATGGGAAATGTCGCTTTTAGAATGGGCAAGAAGATCTACTGGAATGCTGCTTCAAACAAATTCACAGACGAAGAAGCGAATAAATATCTTGTGGCGGAATATCATAATGGGTATACGTTGCCGAAAGTGTGAGGTGGTGAATTGTGAACGGTAAATGGTGAATGGTCAATACGAGACCTTTACACATGAGTCCAAACGTTCAGTTTCGCTGCGCAGGGCAGCCCACGTTGAGCAATGATGAATTCACAAATGGTTAGTCACTATTATTGAATTGTAATAAAAAGCTCGGCCTCGCCTCTCCTTGTGGAGAGGAGACGAGAGATGGGGTCAATAATATGAAGAAGATTTTTATCCTTTGGGTTGCGATGTGCTCTACCTTGTTCGCGACGAGCCAATCAAAAATCTGGTCTGCGGAAAAGGCCAATGCTTGGTACAAACAGCAAGGTTGGTTAGTGGGGTGTAATTTTCTGCCAAGTTCCGCCATTAACCAGCTCGAAATGTGGGAGTCTCAAAGTTTTGACACAGCCACCATCAACCGGGAATTGGGTTGGGCCGAGGGAATTGGATTCAACACGCTTCGGGTTTTTCTTCATAACCTCGTCTGGGAAAATGATGCTGAAGGATTCAAAAAAAGGATCAACACTTTTTTAGGCATTGCTTCCCGTCATCACATCAAACCATTGTTCGTGTTTTTTGATGATTGCTGGAACCCGGAACCGAAGTATGGTAAACAACCAGAACCAAAACCAGGCGTACATAATTCAGGCTGGATGAGAAGTCCAAACATGTCGATTCATAACGATCCTGGTAAATGGGCCGTTCTTGAAAAATATGTAAAAGACATTTTGGCGACTTTTAAAAACGATGATCGCATTCTTCTTTGGGATCTGTATAATGAACCAGGAAACAGCGATTACAATGCATCCTCCATGCCGTTGCTGAAAGATATATTTCAATGGGCGTGGGACATTCGCCCTTCTCAACCGCTGACCGCTGGCGTTTGGTACGGGAACAAAGATTTCAACGAATTCCAGTTGAACAATTCTGACGTTATTACTTTTCATAATTATAATAACGCAGATGACCTGGAAAAACAAATAAAAGAACTTCAGAAATATGGCAGGCCCGTCATCTGCACCGAATATATGGCGAGAACGCACGGCAGCACGTTTGAAAAAAATCTTCCAGTCCTGAAGCAATATAATGTCGGTGCTATCAACTGGGGCTTTGTCAGCGGCAAGAGCAACACGATCTTTCCCTGGGGAAGTAAAGAGGGTAGTCCCGAACCAACGACCTGGTTTCACGACATTTTCCGAAAAGACGGAACTCCATTTGATGAGAAAGAGGTCGTTTTGATAAGGAAATTGACTGGAAAAATTAATTGAATCCAGATTTTTAGAGCCGTTCAGGACTTCCGCTTCAATCCATGAAATCCGTGATTCAGAAATTCATAAGTTTGCGCCCTGAATTATGAAGGTAGCAATCATAGGAGGCGGAGTCATTGGATTATGCTGCGCTTATTATCTCGACAAACAAGGTTATAAGGTAATAGTTATTGATCGTAACGACATCACCGACGGATGTTCTTTCGGAAACATGGGTTATATCTCGCCCAGTCATTTCATTCCGCTGGCTTCTCCGGGTATTATACGACAAGGGTTAAAATGGATGCT
>VBAU01000469.1 GCA_005883855.1 Bacteroidota bacterium | reverse complement strand
GTAAGTGGGAGTGATTATAGGAGCTGGTACGTTATGGATAGAAGCAGTGCAAGACTGTAGGGATGGCAGGATGATATGAATATGCAAGTAGATATGTTGTTTTTTATTTAGAAAGAACGAGTGATGGTATGGCGGGGCTACCCCTTATTTTTTTGCGTTACCCCGGCGGGGTAACGAAATTTAGTAGGGGCGCCACTTGGCCCAGTTTGAAATTCCCCGCCTACTTCCCAGCAAATCCCCGCCTAGGTAATGGGAGAACTAGACATTGTGTGAAAAAAGTAATTACATTGGCGTGTAGCCCACGTTGAGATCTCCTGGAAAATACAATATGAAGTCAGTAACTTGTATGGTTGTGATGTTGACAGTTGTCTAGTCTAGCACCGGATTTGTGTTTAAAAATGACTTAGAAAAATTTCGATCGATTGTGATTTATATGGCGGCCAGCGCTATATTGGACGGGACTGGTCAACTTCAGAATTTCGGAAAAATATTAGATATTAGTCAGCAAATTAACCCTTGATGAAAAAATTTTCACTCGCACAAAGTTCAAGTCGACATTAAGATTATCGCCTCAGCAAAGATGTCAGTTCCGGAAATTAAGTCATATATTGTTCATCTTCCTACTTTCCGAGTCATTGTATGTCGTTTCTGTGAGGTTTCTATTCCCCCAAAAGATCCTCTTCGACATTATGAGGATCATCACACAGCAAAAAAGGATCATCCTGTTCCAATGGAAGTTCGGCACAAAATCGCAGATTACATGGCAACGCTAAACTTGTGTCAACCTAAGGAAGTCGTCTCCCTTCACAGTCTAGTTCCCGAATTGAAAGTCATCAAGGAAGGATTTATATGCAAGTTTCCACAATGTGGTACCTGTTGTACCTCGGAACCAAGCATGCGCAAGCATTATTATGTTCATCAGAAATCCGTGCCTAAAACCTACAAAAATTGGGAATCAACATCTCTTCAGACGTTCTTTGAGGGTTCTCATAGAAAGTATGACAAATCATTTGTATGCTAACGGTAGATATTTTGCAATAGGGCCGCAACCCCCTGAAGAGGACCAAACTGCCCTTGACGTCTTGGTTCAACAACTCCTCGATGACGCCGAAGCCCGAGAAGCTGAAGCACAGCGTCGTATGTATGAAATTCACGACCGGAACATCCTCCAAGAATTATCGCCTTGGTTACGTTGTACTGGGTGGATGAGCCGGTTTGATGGAAAAAACATGAAGGTACTTCATGATCTTCTCACACAGCCAAAACCCAATCCTCAAAACCCGGATGACAAACTGCACCTTGTTTGGGAAAGTGTTGCCCGCGTAATTGAAGGATGCTGGGAAAGCACTAGAGACTGTTCAAGCCGAGATTGGAAATTGATTTTGCATTGGTTGGCAAGCGCAAGTAAAACAGAGCAAAACTCTACACCATTCAGCATTTACACGGAGCGATCGACCAGAAAATTATACATAGCATATTGGCAACAATTTCTGGTTTTTGTATTACGCGGCATGGATGACGCCAATCAATACGGAATCGAATATACCGACGAGCAACTGGCCGCATTGGGAGAAATTAATGACGAACTCAATAAGGAAGATGTCTCAAATGATGAGCTCGATCGAAAGGTGTCTGCTGCATCTCTTTTATTCATCAAGCAGAAGGTTTTTGTCAAACAACGCTCGGCACTACTTTATTTTACTGGTGTCGTTGGGTATCATTTGGGTTGGAAAAGATGGAGAAATCCGGATAGTTACACACCCATTTTGGCGGGACTACAATGGGTAATGCGAGTCCTCGTGCTTGAATCGGCAATTCCGAAAGCTGAACGTGACGACTGGTTTGAACTACATGTTGATGATCCCCTTCAATGCTTCAACTCGAGTCATCACAAGTATCTGGTGGAGGGCGAGGCCTATCCATATGACCAAATACATACGTTATTGAACTACGGAATGAAAGCGTCAATCAATGTAACTTCAAGAAGTCGAATCGACTGGTCACCGGATCGCAAGATTTTGTATTTAGATGGCAAAGGGTTGGAAATTAAAGCTTGGAAGAGGTTATTTCCCTTTTCTAAATGCTAAATTTAGTTTCATTCATCGGTTGCTGGCGGATGCTGAAAGCATGTTGGCAGAGCGTTTGCTATTCAGAAGGGATGGGACTCTGCCACCTCTTGATTTGCACTCCTATAGTGATAATCCACGTAATCGTGAAGCTGGACATTATTTTGCCCTGGACGATTCGGACGCCATGAAAAAGGCACAAGCGCGGATGATGAAGGGTTTGCGCAATTCGGCCCACTGGAGAAAGATGATGGAAAACAGTGGAGATGACTTGGGTTTCAATCCTGCGGTTGTCAAAAGTTATGAGGAATGGGATGTCAACTTCCGGCGCCTCTTGTTGGTTTTATTGTCACTCACATGTGGTTTGAGCGGCCGAGGCAAGGAGATGACATCGTTGAAGTACATGAACACGGTGGTTGGAGATAGAGGTGTGTTGTTGAAAGGGGGTCACTTCGTGGCCATTACAGAATACCACAAATCTCAAGCCATCATGGATGCGCTCAAAGTACGGGGCTGTTTGAAGGAGCTAATTAGTAGACCATTCCACGATTTCTTTGTTACCGGATCAGCGTTATTCTGGGTCTATATATCCGCGATGTCATTCCCTTTCGGTTTTTGATCAATCCGGAAACCCCCCGACATGGGTTTCTGTTTGCAGATGCGGAAAAACCTTGGTCGACAGATGTCATAACGGAAACTCTTGTAACAGAGAGTACGAAACGCATATCCTTTCGTTTGACATGGGCAGACTATCGTCACGTTGCAAAGGCGATCGATCGAGAGTTTATTCGAGGTCCTGATGCTATTTTGGATGATTACGATGAAGATGATGAAGATGAAGATCCATCTAATGTCCATGATTTGATGCAGGCACACTCTGATCATGTGGGAGATGTGAAA
>VBAU01000468.1 GCA_005883855.1 Bacteroidota bacterium | reverse complement strand
ATAATTTTTTTAATAGAACTGTATGTAGTTTAAAACTTCTAGTCTAAATATGATAATTAATTTGTGTGGTGGCCTATATTGTGCCGTGCATAAGTTTGGGCACTTCGGTTTAAAATCCGACTACTCACTTTTTCGACATCAAAAAAACACGAGAAACCGAAAAAACGCTTGTTATGCCCCGTAAAGCCACTAAAGCCGTCCCTCCAAGGGCCGCGAGTGACAGAACGCGTACAGTCAGTAAGAAGGTCAAAGCGAACCCGGCAATAGATGCAAATTACGGAAATAAACGCGCAAAACGCCCGATTATCATCGAAAATAGCTCCGATAATGACAGCTCCGATGATGACCTTGAAGAACCGATTCGGAAAAAGAAACCACCTCCAGAGCCTCGCCTACCATCCTTCCTCATCAATGCAACAACGTTCCTTGGCAAAGAATGCATCCTTCGCGTAAGTAAATTCGTTAATCTTCATCAATGGGGTGCATCGATATATTTCCGTGACTCTCGAGCTAAGCTCGCAGAAATTGCAAATGAGCGCGATATTGAGCCAGTTCTCCTCAGTTCGATTGCCATTACATCTGCAAAAGCAATGAAACGCGAGGATTTCATTAAAAACGATGTCCCAGAGTCTATCGATTTTCTGGATGTGGAAGGTGTCATTGCGCATTTGGATGAATGTCGTAAAAAGGGCATTCGGGTGGATTTGACAGTGAAATATGGTATCAAAAAGAACGTCGAGGATGATGTTCAAGAAATATCAGATGCTGAATCAATCCTGCCTCCCCTTTCAAGCAAGAAACCGGAACGTCATGTCAGTTTCCCCTTTTAACGAAGTAATCTAATCCTTTAGACCACCACGACTGAACTTCTAAGTGAAATGGAGGATCGAGAGAATGAACGAGCACCTTCCAGTGTCCCAGAGCTTATCAAACGTCATAAATGCGACCTGAAATCCTGTGCGAACTGGACTCACACATGTATTGTCGTTCATGGCGGCCAACATCAATCTTTATCAGCAAATGACCTCCTGGTTTGGGATAACGCGATCAGGGCAGGTAAAGCAACACTAGATTTACCTCCTTTGAGCGTCCGTGGCAGTCCAGTGAACTCACGGAAGGGCAACAGAGTTGCGATCACGAACAACAATACAACCCCGTTCAATTATTTTCCCGGATACCCACACCCTCACACTCAAATGCCATATTCTCCCTATCCACAGCTGCCTTATCCTCCATTTAATGCTGGGATACAACCTCCTGGTCCTGCTGTAACTCCAGAACATCGTCCGAATTATCTCCGTGCGCCAGCAAGCTCCCCCCCTGATGTTAATGCCGATATTTGCAAAGATATAGGTGCATATATGGATTGGTTTATTCAGAAGAACCCTCAGGATGCTCAAGCACTTGAGCAAGCCAAAAAGGTATTCATTAATGATGGCTGTGATGTGGAAGTTTTGAAAACAATGACAAGAGAAGATTCGGATTACTGGAAGCTGAAATGGGGTTTATGCAAGAGAATTGCACGAGATGCAGGGACATATCTCAAGGAAAAGAAGGTTAGACATTAACATATTAATAATATTCATGCCCATCCAACTCTTCATCCATATCACCATCCATATCGTCATCATTGCGAGGTTCTGTACGGCCGATTTGGCATTTGCGAAAATGACCTTTGCATGCCGACTGAATTGCTTCCAATCCACATCTCAAGAACCCAGCAAAGTCATCGCCAAACTGCTCAGCCAAGATGCGGTTCTTTTTAATCCATTGCTTCAGCTGAGCGAACGACTCTTCGATCGGATTAAGGTCCGGTGAGTATGGGGGAAGATAAGCTAAAACGACACCTGCGTCCTGACACATACGTACAAGTCCCTAGCAATTAGCATACACAACTGCCATATGAACCTCATTGCGATGTATCTTCGCATTATCCATTATCAACACCGAATTAGGACCAGGGAAAGGATTTGTATGTGGAATAACCCATGTTTCGATGAATTGGTTGAATAATTCAATTGTATATGACCCATGAAGAATATCCCAAGCAATGTATCCGTCCTGAGTGTACACAGGAAGGATACTCCACTTCTTGGACTTCTTTAGCTGTTCTGTAACCACACATTGGGTGCCAATGCGTGACCATCCGTATTTGCGATCCAGAGTCCGTTCATTCGCAGCAGATTCGTCAATAAACATGAGCTGATCAGGACTCCATTCTGTAAGGCGAACTTTCCACTCATCCCTGAGGCGTTCGCACCGTTGAAGAGCTCTTCGTTGTAACTAAACACGTCAATAAACGCGTCAATAAACGCGTCGATAAACGCGTTGAAATTATACCTTTTTTCGCGATATTTTCTCCCGCAACAAGACCCGGCTAATCGTGGATACATCAACCCAAATCTCGAAGTCATCGTAGAGGAATTGCTGCATTTCATCTTGGTATGCCCAAGGTTTTGAGAGAAGAAACTCATGAAGTCCCTTAAATGCGTCAGATATCATATTCGTTTAAATGTAAAAACAAGGACAGTACCTCCACAGCCTCTTGCGTAACTACTCGTGGACGTCCCTGTGCTTTAAGCTTAGGAGCTTTAGTCGTGCCGAATGTGCGGATATTCTTCTTTATCTTTTTAACCTGGCGAATACTGCAACCCGCTGCATCTGCAATCTTTCCTTGATCAAATTTTCCCGTTAACATAGTTTTAACTATGTCTAATTGCGTGTCCGACAAAGCAGGAGGCATAAGAGAAACTTTTAGATGTTAATTTCAATGGATTCGAAGAAATTGCGCTTATAATATGAAGGTTTTCGTGTTTTCGTGTTTTTTGACGTCGAATAAGTGAGTAGTCGGATTTTAAACCGAAGTGCCCAAACTTATGCACGGCACTATAATGGGAAGACCAAAAAATACAATTGATGATTTGAGGTCGACGAAAAGGTGAGATTTTCGCTCGTCAGATCCATTGAGATTTGTACAAGTTCGAGAAATCGAGTTCAATAGAGTTCAGATCCTTGAGTCCTCAATTCTGTTCTGTGTA
>VBAU01000467.1 GCA_005883855.1 Bacteroidota bacterium | reverse complement strand
ATAATTCCACCTCCTGGATATTCAACAAGCTTGGAGTTCCACCGCCGAAATATATTGTTTCAATGGATTCATTGTCTAGATAATCTCTTCTTAGCTCCATTTCACTCAATAAAGCCGCAACCAATTCGTTTTTACGTCGTAAAGAAGTAGTGAAGTGGAAATTGCAATAAGTGCAGGCTTGTTTGCAAAATGGAATATGAATATAAACGCCCGCCAAACAATCTATAAATTAATTCGAGGTTATTGATAATTTTACTGTCGCTTACCTGATGACAAAATTAAGCCAGCCAATATCGATACTGCTTTTTATTGTTGCTATTTTTCTAAGCTCAACTGTGGATGCCCAGGACAAATATGATCTCACTATCCGGGCGACTGACAAGGATTCTGCTTTCGTAACTGCTATTGCATTACAAAATAAGTTTAGTTCAAGAGCGGCATGTGTGGATTATGTCAATAAACTTCCTTCCATTCTTCAATCAAAAGGATATGTGACCGCATCACTTGATAGTCTGCACTACGATTCGGTATCTGCCCGCGCCGTGATCTTCTTCGGCGAAGCTTATCATTGGGCTGAAATAAATACGGACCAGGTCGATCCTTCTTTATTAACTGCAGTAGACTGGAGGGCAAAAAATTTCCCTGGCAAACCGATGGATTTTAGCCAGGTACAAACGTGGCAGGAAAAGATTTTAAATTACCTTGAAAACAACGGTCATCCTTTTGCAAAAGTTTATCTTGACAGCGTCCAAATAGGCGAAAATAACCAGGTTTCCGCGGTGCTTAAAGTGGAAGAAGGTCCGGTGTACAAAATCGATAGTGTGCGAGTGTATGGTAACGCCAAAATATCCAATAATTTCCTTCAACGCTACCTGGATATTTCAGACGGCACAATCTATAGTAAGCAAAAGCTTCAAATCATCTCAAGGAAAATTGCAGAACTCGGCTATGTGGAAGAAGAAAAACCATCTGATATCTCCATGGTCCCAACGGGCTCAGTCTTGAATCTTTATTTGAGGCCCCGGCGAAGCAGCCAGCTGAATCTATTGTTTGGCTTTTTGCCTAACAGCGACCAGGTGAGCGGTAAAAAACTTTTGATCACCGGTGAAGGGAATCTCAATTTGAAAAACGCGTTGGGTGCAGGAGAAACGATTGGCTTTAGTTATCAAAAGCTACAAGTCAGATCGCAACGGCTAAATCTATTGTATCAGCATCCATACATTTTTAATTCACCTGTGGGATTTGACTTCGCCTTTGACATGTATCGTGGTGACAGCGTGTATTTGAATGTGAATCTTCAAGTAGGAGCAAGTTTTGTTCTGTCCTCTACGCAAGCGGGTAAATTCACAAGCATTGCCAACGGCATCAATACCGACGATGTACTCGAAACTCACCAACTGCCCGACGCAGCGGATGTCAGCTCATTTAGTATTGGCATCGACGATAACATCAACAGCACTGACTATAATCGCAATCCAAGAAGAGGAAGTCAGTTTTATATTTCAACGATTGTGGGCACAAAAAAAATTAAGAAAAATGATCAGATCCTTGCTCTTGAGGATCCAAGCGATCCCTCATTTGACTTTGAGACATTGTACGACACGGTAAAGCTTAAGACTTACCAGCTCAAAATAAAAGCGATGCTGGCCAAATATTTTCCACTTGGTAAACAAGGAACGATAAAAGCCGCCCTCAACGCTGCCATTCTTCAAAGCGCAAACATTTTCAAAAATGAACTGTTCCAGATCGGCGGGTTTAAATTATTACGGGGATTTGATGAAGAAAGTCAATACCTGTCTTATTTCACAAAATTCATACTTCTACTACTTGCTGGACGGAGGCTGGGGTCGAAACAATAGTCAAAACGCAAATATTAACCACACATATTTGAGCACCGGTTTGGGGCTTGCGTTTGAAACAAAGGTTGGCGTATTTAACCTGGCCTGGGCCATAGGCAGACGAGACGATATTCCTTTTAATCTTCGTCAATCCAAGATTCATTTCGGGTTTATAAATTATTTCTGAGAAATGAGGTGTTTCTTTTTGTCAGCGATTGAGCTTGAATAATTTTGCACCACAACCCAAGGTCTCTGTGATTCGATTTATCTTGTTATTGATTTTCCAAACCGCACTTAGTTGTTTTGTTCTTGCGCAGGTCAATGATAGTTCGGTGAAAAATGTTGATTCTGCTGTGCATGAAAGACCGAATCCTGCCCGTGCTGCGGATTCCGTGAGAAAAAAACGGCATTTGACGAGGATTGACAGTTCAGCAGAAATTAAAGCGGACACGTTAGGCAACGTTTCTGCAGCGGCCAAAATGGACACCAACTGGATGCTTATTGCCAGGCAACATCCGGGAAGAAGTTTTACTCGCCATGCCTATCAACAAAATCATTTATTCGGATTTTCTTCAAAGGCACTTCTGATCAAGTCAGATAGAAAAGAATTTAAAGGAAAGGAACTGTTGTTTTACGCATTACTTGCATTGCTCCTGTTTTTTGCATTTATTCGGCTTAGTTTTCCAAAATACATCAGCGATCTATTTCGCGTCGCATTCAGGACCACCTTAAAACAACGGCAAATCGGAGAACAACTGGTTCAGACTCCTCTTCCTTCCTTGCTGCTAAACTTTTTTTTTCTGCTAGCAGCCAGCATGTATATAAGTTTTGTGCTCGGCCATTATGAGTTATCTGATAATTTTAGTTTTTGGCTTCTTTGTCTTTACTGCTTTGTTGGCTTGGCCATTATTTATGTAATAAAATTCTTAAGTCTTAAGTTTTTCGGTTGGCTTTTTAATATCACTGCGACGACTGACGGCTACATCTTCATCGTTTTTATGATCAATAAGATCATTGGAATTTACTTGTTACCTTTTCTTATAATGCTTGCGTTTGCGAGTGATGACCTATACCAAGTTGCTTTCGCCTTTTCATATATAGGGGTTCTTGCCCTCCTGGCTTATCGATTTATTTTATCTTATGGCCTGGCCCGCAGTCAAATTAGAGTGAATCCTTTCCATTTCTTTCTATATCTTTGTGCCTTCGAAATTGTTCCTCTATTGTTAATCTACAAAGCTTTGATGCTCTGGTTTTAAATTAGATTTCTTAACTTGCCAAACTTTTCAAGTCGAACCACATGGTAAAAAACGGGGTTAAGGCCGATATTTCGGCCAAAAACGTGAAAAAGATTTTGATTACACAACCGAGGCCCGAGAGTGACAAGTCGCCTTATTTTGAATTGTCCAGGAAGTATAACATTGAATTGGAGTTTCATCCGTTCATTCGTCTCGAGGCGATCCCTGCCAGGGAATTCCGCAAACAAAAGATCGAAATTCAAAATTACACGGGTGTCATTTTTACCAGTCGCAACGCTATTGATCATTTCTTCCGCATGTGCGAAGAGATGAAAGTGAGCGTTTCGCAGGACACCAAATATTTCTGTATCACGGAAGCGGTTGCTTTGTACTTGCAAAAATTTATTCTGTACAGGAAACGAAAGGTTTTTTATGGTGCAGATGGGACGAATAAAAGTCTTTTTGATGTCATAAATAAACACAAGGGAAACGAAAAATTCGTCTATGTGTGCTCCGAAAATCAGCAGGACAATGAGATCGTGAATTGGCTTAAGACCAACAGCTGCGAGTTTGCTCTTGCTTTTATGTACCGTACACAAAGTAATGATGTAAAAGAGCTGCTCCTTAGGACTGAATACGATGTCATTTGCTTTTTTACTCCCAGCGGCGTAAGAAGTCTTTTTGATAATTTCCCCAAGTACAAACAAAACGGCACTATAATCGGTGCATTTGGAAATAACACCTCAAAGGCCATTGAAGATGCTGGTCTCAAGTTAGAGATCAAAGCTCCGCAACCTGAGGCTCCTTCGATGGTTTCAGCCCTAGAGCGTTTTCTTGCGTGTTCTAAGAAGAAATAAGGACAACTTAATTTTCATACCAAAGGCATCCCATGGATGCCTTTTTCCATTCGTGAATGCAAACGGGATGATTGTTTAATGTTTCCGAAATTCGTTTTCTGAATTTAGCATATGCCTGCACACACCAATCGATTGATACACGAAACCAGCCCATACCTTCTTCAACACTCACATAATCCAGTCGACTGGTACCCTTGGGGTGAAGAGGCACTTGAAAAAGCGAAAAAAGAAAACAAACCCATTTTAGTTAGCATTGGTTACGCGGCATGCCACTGGTGCCACGTGATGGAGAAAGAGAGTTTCGAAAATAAAGAAACGGCTGCCATCATGAATGAGCATTTTGTAAACATTAAAATCGATCGCGAAGAACGACCGGACCTGGATCATATTTATATGGATGCTGTGCAGGCGATGAGTGGAAGTGGAGGATGGCCGTTAAATGTTTTTCTTACTCCTGATGCCAAGCCCTTTTTTGGAGGAACATATTTTCCGCCTCAAAGAGCATTCAACCGTTCGTCATGGGTGGAGGTCCTGCTTGCCGTTTCGAAGGCATTTCAACAAAAAAGGAAAGAGATCGACTCCCAGGCAGAAACGCTCGCAGCACATTTAATTCAATCAAATTCCCTAGGATCTGTTTCACCGAATGACGCGCCCCGGGATTTTACAATGGAAAAAGTGGATGAGCTGTTTGAAAGCATGATGAAAGTTGCCGACAGGCATTGGGGCGGTTTTGGCAGCCCCCCCAAATTTCCCCAAACATTTTCCATTCAATTTCTCTTGCGCTATTATTTCATCACCAGGCGAGGCGCAGCTTTGGAACAAGCACTTTTGAGCCTGGATAAAATGATTGAAGGCGGGATTTACGACCAGATAGGAGGCGGATTTGCCCGGTATTCGACTGACAGAGAGTGGTTG
>VBAU01000448.1 GCA_005883855.1 Bacteroidota bacterium | reverse complement strand
GAAAAAGTTTTGGGCGGCATTGCTCAGCTTGGCCGCATTCCTGCAGCCCTGTTTATTGTCGACATTGGCCACGAGCATATCGCGTTAGCCGAGGCGAAACGTTTAGGTATAACAACGTTCGGTGTCGTTGATACCAATTGTGACCCTAACAGGGTTGAATTTCCTATCCCTGCCAACGATGATGCTACAAAGTCAATTGCTATTATCTCAAACTACCTCACAGCTGCCATTGCGGAAGGTTTGGTTGAACGTCAGGCGGCGAAAGAAGAAGAGGCTGAAGAGTCAGTAGGCGCCGATGAGAATGAAAGGAAGGCGGCGAAGTTGCTCGCAGAAGCAGAAGCAGAAGGCGGCCGTGGTGGAAGACCAAGAGGGGCTGCAGGTGCAGGCGGGCAAAGGCGCAGAACACCTAGTGGCGGCGGACAAAGAGGCGGAGGCAGAAGATAGGGATCAGATTTCGGAAGTCGGAAATCCGAAAACTGTAGTGGTAGTACGTTATATTTTAAATCATGATGGCAGAAAATAATTCCGACTTCTGACATCAGAATTCCAGTTTTATTATGAGTACAGTAACAATAAGTGCACAGGATATAAACAAGCTGCGCCAAATGACAGGTGCAGGTATGATGGATTGTCGCAAAGCATTAACTGAAACAAATGGCGATTTTGAAGCGGCTATCGACTGGCTGCGCAAACAAGGCCAAAAGGTCGCCGCAAAGCGTAGCGACCGAGAAGCAAAAGAAGGAGTAGTGATTGCAAAAACAACTTTCGACAATAAGACCGGTATTATCATTTGTGTAAGTTGCGAAACGGATTTTGTAAGCAAGAACGCCGACTTCGTGGCATTTGCTCAAACTATTGCTGATGCCGCTGTTAATAACAACGTAAACAGTCTTGACGAGCTAAATAATTCTACGGCCAGTGGTTCTAAAGTGTCGGATCTTGTCAATGATAAACTCGCTGCCATTGGGGAAAAAATAGGTATCACAAAATTTGAGCGCGTAGATGCCCCTTATGTTTCTTCTTACATTCACGGTACGTATCGTATCGGAGTATTGGTTGGATTAAACAAAGAAGCTGCCGAGGCAGGAAGAGATGTCGCAATGCAGATTGCTGCCTTAAGCCCTGTAGCGGTGGATGCGGCAAGCGTACCAGCCAATATTATTTCTCGTGAAAAGGATATCGCACTGGAACAATTGAAAAACGATCCTAAAATGGCAGGCAAACCTGCTGACATGTTGGATAAAATTGCGGCAGGGAAACTCAATGCCTTCTTTAAAGAACATACACTTTTGCAGCAAGCATTTGTAAAGGATAGCGGTAAAACCGTCGCCGATTATCTGAAAAGCGTTAACTCAGATTTGACGGTTACGGAATTTAAAAGAGTCGCATTAGGATAACCCATAATCCATTAAGACATTCAGGAGCTTACCAAGGCTCCTTTTTTTATGTCTGGAATTAATGATTGATATGCATTGCTGACATGTTGGTAGGAGGTTTTATTATTATCTTTATATGAATAGGCGGAATAGATTGACCAATGATTTTATATTCTTGAATTAAGCTTCCCGACTTTCTCAAAACCCAATAGGAAAGAAATAGGTAGTCGATTAATCTGTCAATCCGAAGACTGATTTATAACGTATCTGATCAGGAAAAATTCGACCTCAAACATCGTAAGCTATGGCACTTGACCAACCGCAACCTGCTTTATTGTTCATGCCGGACATAAGTGGCTTCACTCAATTCGTCAACGAGACGGAGATTCTGCATAGCCAGCAAATTGTACAGGAGCTACTGGAGACTTTAATTGAATGTAATCAAATAGGGTTGCAAGTCGGAGAGATCGAAGGTGATGCCATTTTCTTTTACAAATTTGGCAGCAAACCAGACATGACGACTTTACTTCGGCAGGTTGAGATTATGTTCACTACTTTTCACCAGCACTTGAGGTTATACGATCAACAAAGAATTTGCCCATGCAAAGCATGTCAGTCTGCTGTAAAATTGTCTTTGAAAGTTGTTTCGCATTACGGTGAGGTCGCAGGTATTGCTGTGAAAGAGCATAAGAGACTTTTTGGTAAGGATGTAATACTTATTCATCGCTTATTAAAAAACAGCCTGGACAAAAAAGAGTATGTGCTGGTTACTGATCCGTTGGCGAGTGGAACGACTCAAAGTGGTTTACCTAAATGGTACATACCGCATGCAGCGAGTGAAAGGTATGACGTCGGTGAAGTGCAGTTTTATTTTTCCGATCTTTCCAATTTGCATGGCTTCATCCCAGCGATAACTACTCCTAAATATAATAGCGCGGCAAAAACATATGTTGCTTTCACCGAAGAGAAATTGATCGCCGCACCGATCTTCAATACATTTGGTGCGATCTTCGATCTCCCTCAACGTTCCAGGTGGATGGATGGAGTGAAAGGAATCGAAATGGTCTCAAATGACCACGTACCCAGAATCGGAACCAAGCACAGGTGTATTGTGCGAGAAAAAAATAATCCCGTCATTGTTACAGAATCTGTAAGAATAACGCCTGATGACATCGAAATGGTGGAGATGAACGAACGAGGTAGCGGTGGCTGTCGATACAGGCTGCAGACAGAAAATCTCTGATGACCAAACAAAGCTATCAGTGGATATGCTCGTAAAAGACAGTTTGCTGGTTAAGTTGATGTTTAACCTTTTTATGAGAACAAAGTACATGAAAAGTATCGCGCAGTCATTGCAGAATCTACAGCAATATTTAATCCCTGCCCTTGTAAATGCATAGACAGGCAATGTGCTCGCTCGCGGGTGGACGTCGTGCCTATTTATCATTATCTTTATGTACAGACGAGTTTTTTCTAATCCCGCCTTCTTAAAAAATGAATTGGTCTCACCCTTGAAGAAAGCATTTTACGTTACTTCCAATCCGCGGCATAGAAGTGAAACGTCTATGAGAACAAGCCGTGTAAACCTCTTTTTTTAACGAATAAAACTTTTAAGTATGAGTAAGATCGTAGCCTATTTTGAGTTTCCCGATCAAGCATT
>VBAU01000447.1:5269-8337 GCA_005883855.1 Bacteroidota bacterium | reverse complement strand
ACATGCGAAAGCTGATTATTGCATTCCTGTTCGTTCCGCTTTTTTCGGTTGGCCAGAAAAGGCAAATTACACTCGAGGATATTTATAAGTCCAGCGTTTTCAAAAATGCCTACGTAGCTGATATTAACGAAGGGAACATCGACAGTCTCGTTACCGATGGCGACGTAAAAGATGAAAATGGAAAAAAGATCTCATTGAAGGACTACCTCGTCAGCAACGACGGCAAGAAAGTTCCGATAAACCCGTACGTAGTGAGTGATGATCGCAAGCGGATTCTTATATCAACAAACAAAGAAAATATATACCGCCGATCCTGGAAGGCTTTTGTTTATCTCTATGACGTCATTTCGAAAAAAACAGTTAAGCTGGATGAGGAAAAGATAATGCACGCGAGTTTTTCGCCGAGCGGCAGCAAAGTAGCGTTTGTAAAAAACAATAACCTTTACCTGTACGATATTCCGACAGGACACAGCCGGGCCGTCACCACGGACGGAAAATGGAATTACATCATTAATGGCAATTGCGACTGGGTGTATGAAGAAGAATTTGAATTTACACAAGCTTATCAATGGAGTCCAAAAGGAAACTATATAGCTTACTATCGTTTCGATGAAAGCAATGTAAAAGAATATCAATTCACCGTGTTTGACAGCGGTTACAACAAACAGTACAGCTACAAATACCCGAAGGCTGGTGAAGCCAATTCGATTGTAGAAATACACATTTACAATGTAACGACCGGCAAAGAAGTTAAAGTGCAGTATGAGCAAGGAGACATTTATATACCGAGGATAAAATGGACGCAAGATGATAATTCACTTGTTGTTTTTTGGATGAACCGCCACCAGGATGATCTAAGGCTCTTGCTCACAAATTCGCAAACAGGAGCGAGTAATGTTTTGTACGAGGAAAAGAATAAATATTATGTTGAGATCAACGACGACTGGTGGTTCCTGGAGGATGGAAAAAATTTCGTTTTTACAAGTGAAATGAACGGTTATCGTCACATCTACCTATATAGCCTTGACGGAAAAAATAAATTACAATTGACGAAGGGAAATTATGAAGTGACTGATGTAAATGGCATAGATGAAAAGAACAAAATGATTTACTATACGGTAGCTGCTCCGACGCCCATGGACAGAACGTTGTTTGCAACGGACTTCACCGGAACAAAAAAGTATCAACTTACACAAGCGCCTGGTTGGCATCGCGTGGTTTTTAATAACGCACTCACGCAGTTTGACGACTATTATTCTACGCTCAATACGCCACAAGTGGTTACTCGTTATGAAATTTCCCGGAATAAAAACAAAGAGGTCTCTTGTAAATCACTGAAAGTGGTCAATGATAATAATAAGCTTGAGACAAATCTTGAGCACTATGATCTAAGCAAAGCAGAATTTGTACGCGTACCGAACAGCAAGGGAGATACGTTGAACGGATGGGTGCTGAAACCTGTGAATTTCGACCCGAATAAAAAATATCCGTTATTGTTTTGCAACTACGGCGGCCCCGGATCGCAGCAAGTGGCCAATCGGTTTGGCGCTGTGAGCTTTTGGCAGCAGATGTTGGCCGAGAGAGGTTACATTGTTGTGTGCGTCGACAATACAGGAACTGGATTTCGTGGCGAAGCATTCAAAAAGAAAACATACCTGCAACTCGGCAAATACGAAATTGAAGACCAGGTGGATGCGGCGAAATACTTTTCAAAATTTTCGTTTGTCGACAAAAACAATATTGGCCATTGGGGATGGAGCTATGGCGGATTCATGAGCTCACTCGCAATCACAAAGGGTAATGATGTATTCACGGCAGCTATTGCTGTAGCACCGGTTACGTCGTGGAAATTTTATGATAATATCTACACCGAAAGGTACATGCGAACACCACAGGAGAATGCAAACGGTTACGATGAAAATTCACCTCTCAACTTCACCGACAAGATAAAAGGTAAGTTTCTTATTATTCATGGTACCGCAGATGATAACGTGCATTTTCAAAATAGCGTGGAAATGATCACAGCGATGATAAAAAACAATGTGGATTTTCAAAGCGCTTATTACCCCAACAAAAATCATAGCATCGCGGGAACAAGTGACAATACAACTTTTTACTTGTGGAGCAAAATGACCAATTGGTTGTATCAGAATCTTAGTAATGAAAATGTGAAGACAGAAAAGGCGCCGCCGAAAGCGTTTTGAGATTATAGGGAAAAGATGAGAATCGGTTCTCTATTTTTCCGATCGGAAAAGATACTTGCAATTCTACCAAAAAGAACCCCGACTAAAAGTCGGGGGCCCTAATCAAAAACCATTAACCATTAAACCTTATCCTATGAAAATTCGCGGCTAATATCGTTAATAATTATTTAACCCACCAAATAATATTAGAAAAATTTTTGCAGCAAACGATTCAGATATACCTTCCCAAATAGAAACTTTACTATTTTGATCTTTTTTTTGCGCCTGGGATGTTTGCAATCGTTTGCGCAATCTTAGTAATTTTCCGTTATGAAAAAGGTTGTAGTGGCGGTCACCGGAGCGAGTGGGTCGATATATGCAAAACTGCTGATCGACAAACTGCATAGTCTACACGACCAGTGGGATGAAGTGTCATTGGTTTTTACCGAAAATGCAAAACAGGTTTGGCAAACCGAATTACCCAACAATGATCCGGGAGCCTATCGAAGCGGCGGCTATTCTTTCAAGCATTACAGCATTTCAGATTTTACCGCGCCCTTTGCGTCGGGTTCAGGCCGGTATGACACAATGATCATCATTCCGTGTTCGATGGGCACACTTGGCAGGATAGCAGCCGGCGTTTCCAACGATCTTATTTCGAGGGCCGCTGATGTAATTTTAAAAGAACGGCGAAAATTGATCTGTGTCATTCGCGATACTCCATATAATCTTGTTCACATTCGGAACATGGAAACGATAGCGCTGGCTGGAGGAATTATCTGCCAGGCTACACCATCTTTTTACAGCAAACCGTGAACGATCGAGCAGGTGGCCGCAACGGTAGTAGATAGAGTTATTGATCTGGCGGGATTTGATGTGAAAACT
>VBAU01000447.1:1133-5176 GCA_005883855.1 Bacteroidota bacterium | reverse complement strand
AGAGTAAACAAAACGCCGGTGCTGTTTAACTGTACTTTCCCCATACCAATCCCAGTCAATGGAATTTTCACGTAGGGTTCTGCAGACACTGATACGGATTTGCTTAAATGAAGATTGTAACCTGCTGACAGATCCAGTACTGAAAAGTAATGTTTGTTTTCGTTCTTTACGTCGTAAGGGTAGGGATAGGTTATCCCGTTCGCCGTTTTAAAAAGTAGATTATAGTTTTCAGTTTTCATGATATAGGAGGAAAGACCAGCTCCCGCGAACCAGTTACTCTTGTTCTTATAGGCAAAATTGTAATACACGCTAACAGGGATTTCCATTACGTAACAATTGGCATCAGCGCCTTCGAATTTAATATTGGACGGCTGCCAATCCAGTTTATAATCACTGGGGTCCGCATTATAAATTTTCCGCCCGGCGTAAACACCAGTTCTTAGCGTGAACCTATTCTTGGTATAACTGATACCGGCCCCGTAGGTCAATGTCAACTTGCCTAAGCTGCTCCCTCCGGCCTTGCTCACGTCTGGTCCTGCCGAAAAGAGCAACGCGAACCCGCTAAGCCAGCTCGATTTTTCCTTGTGGATGGGTGGCTTCGCCGTCTGTGCCTGCGAGGTTTGTGGGGTTTCAGCCTTTTTTGTCTCAGCGTTTTTGGTCACATCCTGTTTGACATTTTCATCCTTTTTGCCTTCGACGGCACTTTGTGCTGCAGTTATTTCTTTTGTAGGCTCGCCTGGATGACTTCGATCAATATTATTGGCCGAAATTTCATTTTGTACATTTTGGCTTTTATCTACAAAATTTTTTCCGTCCTGCCCCGGGTTTCCGCTTCCGGTGCGGGTCAAATCGTGCCGCTGCTTATTGTTGTTTTGAGATGTGCTTTGTTTATCCTGAACTCTCACATCCGGCGCAACCACTTCGGAAGAGGGTGTGTTTTGTTCAACGCTATTTGGAGCAATTGACCGAGGTCTGGGTGTCGGGCTATTTTCTGGCTTGGGTTTGTTTTCTTTAACGACTCGTTCCGTGTTGGTTTTTGATTGACTTGCGATGCCAGAATTTTTATCCCACGGTTTGGATAGTAAAAGCAGACCACCGCCTCCAAGTAACAAAAAGATAAACAGCAAGAGAAACACTCTTCTCCTCTCATTATCCTTCTGAACAGGAAGATGCTGGTTCAGCAAGCTTTCCATCTTCTGCCACGCATTCTCGTCGTAGGCCGGATGGTGCTTCTCCGCAGCTTCTTGCACCTTTTTGTCTATTTGCTCAGACCGCATTTTTTCTTACGTGTATTTCGTTTTGCTTAAATAAGATTTTCTGTAATTGCCTTCTTGCCTTTGCCAGGTTTGATTTTGAGGTACCAACAGATATCCCAAGCTGTTCGGAAATTTCTTCGTGGGTAAATCCCTCGATGATGAACAAGTTAAAAACTGTCCGATACCCCGGCGTAAGCTCCTGCACTGATCTAATGATCTCTTCGTAGGAAATCCGATCAAGCGCATCCTCATCGGAGGACGCGACTTGGATCACGCCGTTGTCCAGCTCGGCGGTAAACTGATGTTTATGGTTTTTCCTGAAGTGATCAATGGCCGTGTAGACCATGATTTTTCGCATCCAGCCCTTAAAGGAGCTTATCACGTCGGTATAAGCCGGTTTGTACCGATGGATCTCTTTGAAAATCTTAAGAAAGCCGTCGTTAAGTATCTCAACTGCATCATCCTGGGTATTGGTATATCTATCACAAACAGCCATAGCGTATCCATAGAAAGAGGTGTATAACTTTTTTTGGCTCTCCCTATTGTTTAATGCACATCGCTCGATATGCATGCTCAATTCCTCGGCTGATAGCAATTTCCCGGTTTTTTAGGGGTTATAAAATAGAATCGAAATACAAGCTTCAACGGTTGCTTTATTGAAAGTACTATTATTTCAAAAAAAGGCTACCCGACAATTACCGAACGGTCAGGCGGAGAAAAACTTAGCGAGAAATTTTGTAAAGATCAAATAAAGAATTGTAAAGCTCAGTATGTTCATGACAAGGCTGGTCAGGATGATCCTTCCAAGGCTCATTTTTGTGTTTAAAAGCTTAATTAACCATGCTTCGAATATCGCTGTGATAAAATAAAGGATCACCAATTCAGAAACCTGGGATATGCCAAATTCTGCTTTGTTGAAAACCAGGAATAGAAGAATGCCCAGGAGAAGTGATCCAATATTGGCCATAATGGAATCGACCAGGCTTTTACTGAAGCTATCAAACTTAAACAGCAACATGACAATGGTTTCTACGATCACCGTAAACACACCCATAACGACAAGGATCAAACCTACTCTCACCAGGTGCCAGTCGATAGCCAATAGATAACTATTCATGATTTGATTTCTTAAAAATAAAACATTTGGTCGTCAAATGTCAAACGTGAAATGTGAAACCGGGCAGCCCATCCTGTCTGTTTCA
Organism: Bacteroidota bacterium; assembly: GCA_005883855.1. Lineage (GTDB taxonomy): Bacteria > Bacteroidota > Bacteroidia > Chitinophagales > Chitinophagaceae > VBAU01. The sequence continues at coordinate 2,718 of VBAU01000447.1, read as the reverse complement.
ACGGCATTCACCATTGGCCATTCACCATTCACTTCATTACGGGCAATTCAGCATATGTCGGATATTTAGCATTAAAATAGATGGTGTGCGTATCCTTTATGAAATCGTTTTCCTTCGCTTCAAAAATATTTGGCAAATGCTTCTGCGGGTTGCCCTGTATCATGATTTGATGCCCTTTCTTGAACACATGATTGATCTGGTGAAGGTCGATTACAAATTCCTCCGGCTTGTTCGGAGTAAGTGGCGCTGGATTTGAAAAACTTTTTCTGAATCTGCCCCGGAACGCCTCCATGGCTACTGGGAGTTGATACCCGCTCATCAGCAAGTTCTTTTGATCAAAATTCGGATAGACGTCGATCAGCTTGACTATCCAGTCTGCATCCGTGCCAGTTGTACTTGCAAATAAGTGGGCGACTATTTCTCCTGTGACAGTCAAATCTTCATTCAGAGTGTCCGTCGAAAAACTGATCACATCGGGCCTGGAAAAAACAAATCGTTGATCCTCCACATGCCACGACCGCCAACGGCTCCCGGGACCGTATGTCGCCTCAATAGGTTGGGTGCGATAGGGAACCGGCTTTGCCGGATCACTCACATAACTCACCTGGCCTGAAGTTGATGAAGGTTTGCTAAAGGAACACGTTCCATTTGGGCCCGCGTATAATTTGGATACCTGCGCGCGTAGGTCTTCCATTGATTGCTCCCTGTCTGAAAACAGGTGGCCTCACTAAATGTTTGGCTGCCTGCTGAATTCACGCCGGCGTCCTTCAGCCAATAGTCAAACCATTGCTTTTGCAGGTTTTGAAAAAACTCCGCGGTGTTACTCTCCCACGCAATCTTTCCAAGGCTGTCTGCCCGTTGCCTGGCCCATTGCCCATGGTTCCATGGACCCAACACGATATAATTCCTGTTGAATGTGTCTCTTGCTTCCATGTGACTATACATCAGCTGTGGTCCATTGATATCCTCCTGGTCGAAATAACCACCCACATGCAGCATGGGTATTTGTGGATATGGAACATAATTTAAAGGAGAATTTTTTATCCAGAAAGAATCATAATTAGGATGTGTTACAAAATTGTTCCACGTCGGAATTTTGTTGTGAAAATATTTTTCATTCACGTTTTTTAGCGAGCCTAACTTTATATACCAATCGAACAAATCAAACTGAGGAAAAGGAAAATCACTATCGGTCGTCTTATCAAATTCTACTTCATAAGTGTATTCCATTCCATAACTAAGACGAAAGGCGCCATCGTGATGAAAATCGTCGCCTAAAAACAAATCGCCCATGCAAGCCTGTTCCGATGCGACTTTCAAGGCCGGATGTGGATCAACAGCGCCCACAAGCGCCAGCCAACCTGGGTAGGAAATACCAAATATCCCCGCTCTGCCATTATTGTTCGCAACATTTTTTATCAGCCAGTCAACAGTGTCCCAGGTGTCAGTGCTTTCGTCCACAGCATTCTTTTGCGTCGCGTGAATTAATGGTTGGTGGATTTGCATTGTCCCCTCACTTTTGTATTTGCCGCGCACATCCTGGATTACAAAAATGTATCCTTCCCTGGCCAAACCCGACAAATAA
>VBAU01000447.1:0-1123 GCA_005883855.1 Bacteroidota bacterium | reverse complement strand
CGGAACAGTTGCTCCATAAGGAGTACGCTGTATCAAAATGGGAACAGCCACGCTTACTCCAGCCGGCGTCAGAATGGACGTAAAGAGCCTGATACCATCCCGCATTGGTATCATTGCAGTAGTCAGCTTGTAGGAGATCATGCTGTCTGATTGTGCAAAGACCGCGAGTCCATAACACAAACTAAAAAATGAAAGGACTTTTTTTCTCATGTTATAAATTGACAGTTGCTATGAGCAAGACCTGATCAGGAGGAATGGAACGCATCTTCATGCTCGTCCCTTAAAAATTTTTTTAAGCCCAAATACACAATATATCCCACGATCCCACCTGTTGTGTTCAATATAACATCATCCACATCAAAAGATCCCAACCCGGTGAGCAACTGGGTCGTTTCAAATAAAAGGCTGATACAAAAACTTATCAACGCAATTCTCCAAACACTCCTAAACGAGAAAAAAAGGGCCGGCAAAAGAATACCTAATGGCATGAAGCCGATAATGTTTCCCCCGATATTGTCGTATTTGTATTCCTCGCGCAGGCGCTTACTCTTGTAAAGCAAATAAATCGTAGAAAAAGGTTTTAGATTAGCATGCTTCCATCCGTCACTTATCACCTCCCGATTGTAATGGTGAGCAAAATAATTCTTGTAGTATTCCGGCGATCGTTTAAAAAGAATGTACTTGGTTAGAACCAATAAACAACATACCAAAAGGAACCACAAAACAATCCGCTGTATTTGATGGTAGCCGCTCATAAACGCAACTTCAATTAAGCAGTATGAACAATATCTCAATGCACATGTCGGCGTTTAAGAATTCCTCCAGATGCCTCTTTTATCGTGTTGGCAAACACAAATGCTTTGGGATCCGCTTCATAAACAAGATTCTTTAATCTCCTAAATTCAAGGCGAGTGATCACAGTAAAGATGATGTCACAATCGCTGCTGATCTCAAATTTGCCAGGCAAATAGCCGCGCTCGCCTTTGTAAATCGTAATACTTCGACCCAATTCATTCACCAGCCTGTGTTTGATAAGCTCACTGTTTCCGGAGATGATCGTGACCCCGGTATACGCCTCAATACCTTCCACTACATAATCGATCGTCTTTGTAGCTGCGAGGTA
>VBAU01000446.1 GCA_005883855.1 Bacteroidota bacterium | reverse complement strand
ATATTTCATGTAGCAAGGATACAAAATTTCCCATCACGGTCAAAGGATATAATAAGTAGGATTGTTATTCAGCATATGGATATGGGGTAAGGACGATTTATGACCTATCACATTCACAGCTGAATTAGATGGGAGAAAGAGAAGTTTCATAGGAAAGAAACAGGACAGAGGAAGGGTTGAGTAACCCTGTGGCCAATGAGAGTGCAGGATTAATGATCACGCAGACTCTTCGTCATCTTCGTCATCTTCGCCTAGAAGTCTCCATCTTTGAGGGATTCATCGTTCTTACTATCGCTGGGTCCTCCTAATCTGCCATAAATTCCCAGACCTATCCAAACCTCACCGTTCGTACTCTCAACCGATTAAATCGATCCTAATGCCTGCCCGCGCAAAATCTGCTGTTTCCTCCACTCCTCGCCCTAGCCGCGTCTCAAAGGAAAAGGCCAGAATGAATATCAAGACTGCTACAGTCCCCAAGTCTAAAACTCGGCATTCTTCTAAGATAGTTCCCGAATCTCCGGTACGCAATCCATCTCCAATTTTCCGCCCTCCTATCACTCCTGTCGAGGGTGGCGACATTTCTCCAGAGGACGAGAGTCCTTGGGAAGGCTTTCCGCAATCAAATCAACGAATCCATCGCGGCTATCTCATGGACAGCGTTGAGAGGATGGTACGTGACACTATGTCCGAGGTATTTGCAAATCGGGATGAAGAAGTGAAGGAAGGGAAATTTGCCACCTCGGCAGTCTCTGGACCGGGGAGATATTCTGATGAAGGTAATACTTCCTCTTCCTTGCCTGCGTTTGTACCTCCTGCTGCTGCTGCACCACATAATACTCTCTCTCGTTGGTCATGGGTTGAAAAGACCACAATCGAGCTCATTGCAAATGGTGCGTTCCAAATTGACGAGTTGCCAAAACTCCATCGCACAGATCGGCTTCGGAACGCGTACCTCAAGAAGTCGTTAAAAGGAGTTTACCAACCTTTGGAAGGAGGCCCTGCAGAAGTTATAATCGGTACTACGAAGTTGCAATCCTCGTTCAAGGATCCAACAACATTCTTCCTCGCTTGGCACATCTACATGTCCATTCGTACGACATTTGAGCCAGCACGCGCGGCGGGTTTGGTCGATTGGACAGAGAGGTTGTTCTATCTCGTTCATCTAAATTATTCCTGGGACTCGATTCTCGAATACATCATCGCGTACTTTCAGCTATACCAAAATACCTCTCCTGATGACTGGTTCAACCCAGATCCGACGTTGATTGCGTATCATCTCACCCTTTCTCAACAGAAAACTCCGACAGTTCCTGCTCCACTACCGCATAACGGATCAAAACCAAAGTCCAACACCAGTCGCAAGTCTGAATCAATCAGTGACGAAATCTGCGTGATGTACAATCGTTCCGTTGGTTGTGCATGGAAAGAAAAGAAAGGAGAAAAATGCCCTCGCCGCCATGTATGCATCGTCTGCACCTCAAATCAACACATGGCTTTGACGTGTCCTGGAAAGTCTACAAAGTGAATCCCTCAAAGTTTCACTGACAACATCGGCATTCACAACTCCCTAACGGTTTCTTCAATGGCTATTCCCGGAGGTCACTGTGACCTCCACCCTGGTATTTCAGCTGGTCTCTCTGCACGGCCAGCTGTATCTCACTTTGGCACACCTCGTGCCCCTTCTCTCATACAGACAAACCCCCACAGTCGACACTCGAGTACTTCCTCGAAGACTATGGGTCTGTCTCATCATTCTTCATTGTTGACAGGAGAACGTCCTAACACGGATGCCTCATTCTCTGTCTCACTCAACAATGAACCTCTACTGCCTTCTACGGCAAATGTTTTACAAGCTGATGGGATCGCAGATTTGCTCAAAACCTATCCCAATCAACGCTTTGTTGACACTCTAACCTCCATTGCTATTCACGGGGCGCGAGTTGGCTTTCAAGGCAACTCTTCCGGTCAGATACGGCGTCCAAATCACTCCTCTGCATTTTCTCATCCAGAAATCGTCATGAAATCGATTCAAAATGAGCTACAGAAAGGACGTGTCAAGCAGATCTCATCTCTTCCACAAGATTTATTCTGTTCCCCGATTGGCCTTGTGCCAAAGCAGGTAAACGGCGTGCAATCTGGGTGGAGAGTCATCTTCGATCTCTCTTCTCCAGAGGGAACCTCTGTCAACGACGGCATTCCCAAGGAATATGGCACACTTGTCTATGAAACTCTTAATGACGCGGTTCAACTGGTAGCACAAGCAGGAAGAGGAGCAGTAATGATGAAGCGAGATCTCAAAACTGCTTTCCGCCATGTCCCCATCAGTCCTTGTGATTACTGGTTACTGGTTTTTGAGTGGAATGGGCAGTTCTTCGTGGATATGTTCCTTCCTTTTGGTCTACGCACAGCCCCTCGTATTTTCAACCTATTTGCAGAAGCATTACACTGGGTTTTCGAAACATTACATGAATGGAATGTCACACACTACCTCGATGATTTCCTATTTGTGTTCCCTCCAAATACAGACATCACTGAAATCTCCGTTCAGTTCGACGACGTCCTTGCGAAGTTTGGTTTCACAAAGGCCACTGAGAAGGATTCAGATGGATGTGTCATCGTGCATCTCGGGTTTGAATTTGACTCAAAAAATATGCAAGTCCGCCTTCCCCCAAACAAGAAGCAACGAGCTCTTGATGCAGTCAATGCATTACTCTCTTCATCTACAGTCACGTATGCAATGCTCGAAACTACACTCGGTTTTCTATCCCATTGCTGTCAAGTCGTTCCCCTCGGCCGACCTTTTCTTCGCAATCTCTTCTCTCAAATCTGTCGTAGTAACAGTCGACCACAATTTCTTCGATTTCGGCTTACTCATGATTCACGTAATGATCTCCGATGGTGGCTGCAATTTCTCACGTC
>VBAU01000445.1 GCA_005883855.1 Bacteroidota bacterium | reverse complement strand
TTTAATATTTTGATCGCACGTTCCAGGTCGGTTCCCCGTGGTACTTCGACGGGTATATCAACGGATCTTGAAGTGTCGTCGCGAGTCCAATTCACCAGGTGCTGGCTCAACAAGTTCCCGTTGGGGATCACTACATTGGCGCCCGCAGGCGTGGCGATAATGCTGCTTCGAAATCCAATTGATTTTACCGTTCCCGATTGTCCGCCTACTTCTACGAAGTCCCCAATATGAACGGGTTTTTCAAATGAAATAATGAGGCCACTTACCAGGTTGTTGACCAGGCTTTGTAGTCCGAAGCCAATTCCAACGCTTAGTGCACTTAAGATGATAGTAAGTCTGTCCATGGGTATGCCAAGAGCAGCAAAGGCTGCCAACAAACCAAGAGTTATAATAGAAATGCGAATGATCAGCAACCAACTCCCAATTCCGCCTCTGCGGCTACCACTGGCCTGTTCACTGGGTTGGTCCGAAGCAAAAAATGAAACCATTCTGGAAATCGCAGCTGACAAATAAAGGATCAGGAAACATTCAAGAACGCTTCCAATAGTAAATGAAAACTCACCAATTGTTCTCTTCTCAACGATGAAATTTTTTACCGGCACTGAGATAAATTTTGACGCATAAAAATTTCGGGCAAACAGAAGAAACCATCCGGCAAAAAGAATCACATAAAATATAGCCGGGGCTTTGCCTCCAACACGATCAAAATTGATATTGAATAATTTTTTGCCAGGCTTACTATACAGGCGGGCAGCCAGGGCAAGACCCTGGTTCATTAATCGCAGCGTCCAGAAAAATAATATTGCAAGGGTGAGATTAAAAAAGCCGGCGGTAAGACAGGTTTTAGAAAGATTGTAACGACCATAGACATTGGTCACAATTGACGCAATTTGCATGATCACAACAAAGCCGATGAAATAGATAAACAATTTTTCTCTCAGCTGAGTCCTCGGTCCCGTTAACATCATTATCGAACCGGAAACTATGCCGGCAACTGACAGGGCCAACATCATCCACCTTTCAGGCCTGGATGCCTGCAAAATGAGGTCATCAAAACATGAAAGAAGAAAGAGCACAAACATGATTGATAAGGCAAACATCCAATACCTGGCAACAATGTTTCTAAGTATGAAAATGAGCGATATTCCGGAGAGACCCCATATCAGCCCCGCAAAAACAAATGGTGGATCGATGAAGATAAACTGGAAAATGTTGAGCACAACAACCAGCGCAGACAAAAAGGGATATTTTAGCACTGCCTGCTCCTCGTCATTTTTATCCAGCATATTTTGTTTTTGCATGTTTCGTTTTAAATTCAACAGGAAAACTGTGCATGCAATAACAAGTACCGCCAACAGGATGATCTTCCCGATTTCATTACGCACATAGAAAACAAATGATAGCCCTGCTTTGATCATTGAAAAATTAATGATCTCATTAAAGCCGCGCACGTATCTTACAGGTCCGCCCAGGTAGCTGGTTTCACGGTTGAATGTTCGGGAGGAAAGTTCTTTTTGAAAGATGTCGATTTGGTCCAGGCTGGAACTTAGTTTGTTTACCAAACGATTGATTGTCGGCTGTAATTCTGATACATTGAGCAGCGTTTTTTTCAGCGAACTGTCAATGGGTTTAATTTCCTGCAGTACAACTGTGAGCCTTTCTGCATAACGCATTAACACTGCGGAATCAGTAGAAAACCTGTACAAAACATCTTCCTTGTAAAGAGAGTCAATTGTGTTTCTGAAACTGACCAGGTTTTGATGATATTCATCCAACGATGATTTTCTTGCCGACATCCTGATCAGTAATTCCCTCATGATCTTATAAGACGTTTCCAAATTGCGATGCGTTTGTATGGTGCCTGTTTTGGTGAAAACACCGTCGCTTGTAATGTCATACCAGTTCTCAATTTGTTTCAATTCCTTAGTCAGCCCGCTTGTATCAAGACCATTCTCCACGTAGTTCTGGGCCTCCAGCATCAGTTTTTTTATCAGTTCTATGGTTTGATCCTGTTTTGTGGCTATCGTGTCTTCACTGTATTCACGAAGATTTTTTCTTTGCTCACTGTCTCCGAATTGTTTGATGTGATTAAAGAGTTTGTTTGTTGCTGAGTCGTATCTCATTTGTGCCGAGTCATGGACCGACTCCTGGAGGGAATCGTTTTGCGAAAAGCTGGTTTGGCTAATCAAAAAAAGGAGAATTGTTAGCACCGCGTGTATTAGTTGCGCGAAGAAGGGCCGTTTGCTGCTTTGATTCTTAATTGAAAGCTGCATTTTAGCAAGTGATGAATTGCATGCTAAGCACTGATCAGTTTTCGAATGCACAACGAAATATGTTTGTGAGACCCATGGGAATCAAATCAAAAGGACGAGTCCACCTGCTTTGTGAAAAAGAAAAACTACGAATTATTTTGGCGGGAATATGATGTTATTTAGGGTACAATGAGTGAGGAGTGATGAGTAATGATTCTCTCCAGGTGAAGAACCTCTGCGAGAGAACTTTGAACATCACTGGTCTTTTCGCAGAGGTCACGCCTCTGCGCGCACCACCCCGCCAGTTGTTGTTCTTCGCTCTCGAGGGCTTTCTCCTTTTTACTACCTGGAATGACCTGTGTTTTGTTTGAACCTATAAGGTCGTTAGGGACCTTATAGGTTGTGCGATCCTGTGCTAAAGCAAGCATTCCTGCCGGTCCAGCTTTTTTTAAACTTTTTAGCACCCTGCAATAAGGGTAAGTGTCAATTGGATTGTTATATTAAAAATTACATTTGGGCGCAGCTTTATTACCAGGAAAGGAATACAGTTTTTTCGAGATGGAGGTTCACGATGAACAGATTGCCGTGCTGCTGTCCAAAAGGGATCAGGCAGCCTTTGAACAGGTTTTTAAAACACACTTTAAAAAGCTGCATGGGTATGCTTTCACTATCCTGAAGGACGAAGTTGAAGCAGAGGAAGTGGTGCAACAGGTTTTTTTCAAATTATGGGAGCGATCCGAACATCTTTCTTTTTCCGGCTCCGTTGCCGCTTATCTCTACCGGGCTGTGCACAATGAAAGTCTCAATTTCCTAAAACACCAGAAGGTAAAAGCAAATCACCAGTTGCATGTGGCATATAGCATGAAAAACAAATCGGAACAGGTGCATGGCAAGTTGATCAGCAGGGAGCTCGAAAAGAAATTCAGGGAGACCTTGAATGAATTGCCCGAACAATGCCGAACTGTTTTTCAATTGAGCCGGTTCGAGAATATGAAGTATAAAGAAATAGCAGGCAAACTGGATATTTCCATAAAGACGGTGGAAAAGCACATGGGCAAAGCATTTAAATTGTTAAGGACGAAATTGGTCGATTTTTTACCATTACTACTGATATTATTAAAACT
>VBAU01000084.1:12471-16798 GCA_005883855.1 Bacteroidota bacterium | reverse complement strand
CTGCCAATGCCTGGACTCCAACGGCAACGAGCAATTCGGCTACCGTTACGCTTGCGGCATTTGTCAAAAACTCCGGTGAACCAGCCTCGCAATGCGGCGACGTCGCTACAGCAAGAATAACATTTGAGGTAAAGAACTCGCTTGGCGTTTGGTCGGGCATTCCCAGCGCTCAAAATCTCCCGGTCTATTATGTGGACCCGGCAAATCCCGCTAAAGGCGGTACGGATGCGGCTGTCGCGCAGTTGAATATTTGAAACAATACGGCGACGCAGATCTTTGATCTCAGGGTCGTGGTATCTGGAAATTATGTTGCTGACCCGGCATATGGTTGCTCGCAGGTCACCGTTTCCAGGTTAGTGCCCGGAGGGTCTATATCCGGGGGCGCAGTATTGTGCGGGAACACATCAACAGGATTGCTGAGGCCGTCTGCGTACATACCATCACTCCTGGGATTCGGCGTCGAATATGCAGTGAAGCAAAATAAAGTTCAAAACCCAAAGGGAAAGGTGACGCTTTATGTGCCGAGTTTATACGATCTGCAGGGCAATAGTACGGCTCCCCAGTTGAACTGGTACAAGATCACCTGTAATGCCATCGCCAGCCTTGCCATAATGAATCCTACAGCGACATTTAGTTCAAAAGCCAATGTCGCAAAGTACAATCCACTTACCGGCGAATTGACAGCAATAGAAGGGAATTGTACGATGGTCCTGGATTTGAAAGACAACATTACAACTGGATGTTCGAATGTGCAGGACCTTGTTGGTGTTACCGTATATAGAAATGCAGGTGGCTTATGGTATTCGAATAATTGGGCAGGAGGGAAAACGGTTCCACGGAATATTTGCGCTGGCGATCTTACAGTCACAGGAACAACCTCGGCCACCTCAACGACCGCCTTTGCCTATAGGACAATGAGCCTGCCAGAGCAAACTGCCATGCCCTATTCATTCAGAGTTAAAGCATATCCCAACCCAACAGCTAATCACATTACATTGAATGTTGAGAGTAATGACCTGCAAGATAAGGTCACTGTTAGAGTAACTGATGTCATTGGGAAACTAGTATACATTGCCAGTGGAGCGCCGCAACGGAATTATACGTTTGGTGAAAATTTTGCCACTGGCACCTACGTAATTGAGGTAATACAAGACCGAACACGATCTTTCTTAAAAGTGGTGAAGCAATGATGTAGGGGAGTAAAAGCAAGACCACCCGTTTCCGGGTGGTCCCTTGCTTGCACGTGAATTTGCACAGGTAGCTCATTGAAAATGCTCAAGGAATAACTTGGAGGCGGTAATGATTTTTTGGAACATCGCAGATTTGGACGGATTGGCTTCATCCAGCATGTCAACTTTCAGCGACACCTCAAATTGCGGAATGAGCCGGGCGCTTCGGTCAACGACTTCGTATATTTTCACTGTTATCTTATCCTCGTCCCTGAACGCAACAATGCTAAACTCCCGGTTCAGGGAGCGATAGTCTTCACTGTATATCTTCTTATGCATAGGGGGGGCCTGTATTATAGCTTCAATGGGCATGATAGTTCGTATTATAAGATACGTAAGCAGGGGTCTGACCGTTGGTTATTAGGTGAATAAATTGAACAAAAACTTCCTGGAATCTACGATGGATCGAGAAGCCAGTTTTGAAAAATGCCGAAGAAATAATTTCAATAACCGTGAGTGCAACTCAAGGCAACGGGTCAAGAGAGCTGGACAACCCCGAAGAGGTTGAATGTGATCAAATGGACTTTCCGACACGGTAAAGTTGGTCTGATGATTGCACACGCTGACATGAAAAATGTATGATGAAAATTCTGGGAATTATATTGATCACTGTTGGTCTCCTCATGTTGTTATTTAGACAAATTCAATACACTAAAAAGGAAAAAGTTGTTGATGTTGGCTCGGTTGAGATTACAAAGAAGGAACCTAAGACTATCACATGGCCTTATTACGCCGGGGGCATAGCGATTGGCGCCGGGATCGTTGCTTTACTCCTGGGCACCAAACGACCTAAAGATTAGAATACGCCAATTGTAACTGTGAAAGATAAAATTCAGGTTCAAGATTTAGTAAGGGCTTGATGGCTTGCGTCTCCTCATAAATAGCCACGAACGAATATCTTCCCGGATCAGTAAGAGCACGAAGGCGGAAAATCTCAGAAAGTATGACACTCTTGTCTACCCAGGAAAACCTCTCCTGCACTTTTTTGAAATCCTCGAGGGAGAAAATCAACTCGCCGGATTTTAAGATATGAACGGTACGAACACTGCCTGAATGTGACATGGTAAAAAAATTTTTTCTAAGGGTTTATCATTTGCTGTTCAAGTTATCTGGTCTTATGGTAATGACAAAGGACTGATCCACACAATTACAGAAAATTAACGTTTGCCAATTACGATGGAGCTAACCGCTCATCACGGAAAAAAGGTTTTTAATAATTTTTTAGGGGAAAACAACTATGAAAAATTTCGTAGCGGTTATTTTATATCATAGATTTAATATACAAACCGCAACTTATTTCTATCCCCTGAAGAGTGTTCACTAGAGAAAACGCAGTCACCCCAACGGTTGAGGTGCTGCGCAGTTAAAAAAGTTCCTGGTGAATGCGAAAATCTCCATAGTCATCTGTCTTATTCTTGCTGGTTGTACACCCGTGCGTGATCTTGGTTACGGCGAAATCGACAGTTCGTGTGGGCCCTGCCTTATCGAAGGTGAAATAAATGGCAAGAAAACGTACTTCGTGTTAGACACCGGCGCCGCTGTCACAACGCTTGACCTGGGGCAGAGTCATTATTTTGGTTTTAGCTTCAGAGACGCTGATCTGGAGATCTGCGGATTCAATAGTGATGTAGGTGAAATGAAAAGAGTCGTAGGGATTGAGTCAATAAAAATCAACGGGCGAGATATAATTACAAGCGATACGATTTACGGAAATAATATGGCCAAGCTGTCCAGGTATATCGAAAGTTGCACCAGAAAGCGAATTGGCGGAATCATTGGAGTTCCGATTATAAAAAAATGTGGGCTGGTGATCGATGTAATGAATAATAAGTTATATACGAGTAGTCGGTAAAGTTCACCGTCAGTCGTGAGTTGTGAGTGGTGAGCATTCCTTTAAAACTCAAATTCTCTTCTTTGCATATTCAGCCGAACACCAAGTGAAATGACCGATGTGTTTTTTGAAACGGCAGGTGTTGAAGGACTGGCATCGATATTCTGTTTTCTAAAAAGTGCAGAAACATCAATAAATAAGTTTTGCTTTAGCTCGTAGGAGACGAGGAACGACGCAATGACTGCTTTACTACCAAGTCCATCCCCGATACGATACCCGAAGTCCTTTGTACGATAGGGCGACACATTTGGCAAAAAAATATTGCTGCCAAAACTTTCAGCAGAAGAATCAAGACCCTGGTTCCAGAAGAAAAGTTTTCCCTGGACCAACCATTTCGGTGCAGGCTGGTAGCGGGCGATTCCGATCAATTCGTAAAAATTGGCTCCCAGCGGATGTGCGAGCGGTTGATTGTAATGCGTATAATTGGCGATTGAATCGCTGTGTGAATATGTGAATGGTCGAACGATGTTGGTCTCGAATTGCAGATCAAGATTTTTTATTCCCAGGGCATCAATATACTTCGCGCCGGCCTGAATACCCCATTTGTTCACCCAGGCGCCACGATTTTTTTTCACTTCTGCAAGAACAAACTCGTCAAATAATAGTTGCCCATAAAACTGTAACGCATGTGCTACGTTCGCCTTAAAGTCAATACCAACTACGGCATTGTCAAAGCTTCCATTTTGTTGCTCAATAGAACGATAAAAGATGATCGGGTTGAGGTAACCGAATTCAAAATGGTCGGGTCTCCCAAATATGATCCCTTCGAACAATCCTACATTCAGTGACTTCGTCAAATTTATATCCAGGTGGTGCATCGTAGCATATTTCTTTTTCAGCAAGCGGTCGGGCCCCCGGGGCTCGGTGGCATTCAACTCCATGAACAGATTTTGGTAATTAAACCGCCAGATCCTGGTATTTAATTTGAGAAAAAGAATGTTGTTTGAAAAATCGCTTAGGAACAAACTTCGATAGCCGTTGCCGATAACATTTTTGTCATATCCAAATGAAACGTCAATATACTTAGTCACCCCAAAAGTGAAATATCCCCTTGCATCAAAGTAATCATAGCCGCTCGTTTTAAAAGATTTGTAATATCCTTCACCAGGTACTGATTGAAATTTTTTTTCCCACTCCTGCACATACAAGGGATCTCTTTCCTGGTTATCGGTGAGGTAAGAATCGAAGCCGATCTTATTGGCGATTC